>NZ_JBSFMM010000020.1:0-72972 GCF_053599555.1 Streptomyces sp. NPDC000941 | reverse complement strand
CCGGCAGGTCGCCCGGGTGTTGGTCGATCAGGCGGCGCAGGTCGGCGCGGACGGGTTCGGGGAGCGGTGATGGCACGGGCTCCAGGCGCTCCGCGCCGTCGATGGCGATATCGACGAGCAGAAGCACCACTTTCGCGGCTGGCGCCGTGGTGTGGTGCGGCGCGGCGTAACCGGGCACTGGGCTTCCGTACAGCAGCCCGTACTCAGCGGGATGCGCCAGCGCCCACGTACGCGTGGCGCGGCAGACGGCCATCCATCGGCCGCGCAGGTCGTCACGCGGAACGGCCGATTCGGCTTCGGTCGCGGCCGCGCCCAGTGCCTCGTAGGCGTCGGTGATCAACGCGGTGAGCAGGGCGTCACGGCTCGGGAAGTACCGGTACAGGGCCGAGGCGACGATGTCCATGTCTCTGGCCACGGCCCGTAGGGACAGGTTCACGCCGTCTGTGGCGAGATGCCGCCGCGCGACCTCCTTGATCTCGTGGTTCATCTCCGAGCGGATGCGGGCACGCAGCGACGACGCGGACATATCAGCAGTGTCGCACAGGTTCGAGAACATGAGAACTGGGCGAGAACAGTGTTCTTGACATCGTGATCCCGTGCTGGCTACGGTGTCCTCATTCGAGAACACTGTTCTCGGCCGAGTTTGAGGAGAGTGTTCGTTCATGGGCCTTCATGTCATCGTCGGAGCCGGCCCGGTCGGCGCGGCCACCGCACGGTTGCTCATCGGCAGAGGTGAGCGAGTCCGCCTGATCACCCGCCGCGGCGGCGGGCCGGAACTCGCCGGGATCGAACGCGTCGCGGCAGACGCGACCGACTCGGACACGCTCGCTCGGCACGCCGAAGGCGCCGTCGCGCTGTACAGCTGCGCGGGCCCCGCGTATCACCGCTGGGCTGCCGATTGGCCGCCGCTCGGCACGGCACTCATGCGGGCCGCAGAGGCCACCGGCGCGGTGCTCGTCACCACCGGCAACCTGTACGGCTACGGCCAGGTCGATGTCCCGATGACCGAGCAACTGCCGCTGCGTCCCAACTCGGTGAAGGGCGAGGTCCGGGCCAAACTGTGGGCCGACGCACTGGCCGCGCACGAAGCCGGACGAATCCGTACGGCAGAGGTCCGCGGATCGGACTACCTGGGCGCGGGCGCCCTCTCCCCGTTCAGCGCCATGGTGCTGCCCAAGGTGCTCGCCGGTCGGCGCGGTTCCATACCCGCCGACCTGGACGCACCACACAGCTGGACCTACGTCGGCGACGTGGCCCGCGCCCTTGTCGCGGTCGCCGCTGACGAGAACGCGTGGGGGCGACCGTGGCACGTGCCCACCGCGCCTCCGCTGTCCATCCGCGCGCTCGCCACCCGCGCCGCCGAACTGGCGGAAGCACCCGCCGCCCGCGTGGCCACGATGCCCGGCTTCGCACTCCGGCTCGCCGGGCTCTTCAACCCGGCCGCGCGGGAGATGCTTGAGGTCCAGTACCAGCTGCGACGGCCCTTCGTGCTCGACTCGTCCGCCGCCACGGCCGCTTTCGGGATCGAGCCGACTTCGACCGACGAGGCGTTGCGAGAGACCATCGAAGGTTTGCACACGACCACCGTGCGCTGATTGTGCTGTCCGGTGAGGCGGCAATACCCATGACATTGTGGTGAGTTTGAGGCAGCGTCACGCCGAAGCGACGGCGTGTCGCCGTCTCGGAACACTGCGCGACGCTGTCGGCCTCTCCGTATAGCTTCACCTGCATGACCAGCCTGGATACAACGATGAGGTCGTCGGCCGACCCGGCGAAGGTGAAGTTCTACCGGATCGCAGTCGACGGCCCCCGGGTGATTCGCTCGGCCTGGACGGAGGGAAGGCGGCCCCGGAAAACCGTGACGGAGTGCGCGAGCGAGCGCGAGGCGGAGCGGGAGTTCGAGGAACTGCGCTGGAAGAAACTGCGGGAGGGCTTCGCCTGCGTCGCCGACCCCGCCCAGGCGGCGCGCGGCGCCGTCGTGCTCGACGTCAAGGTCCCCAACCGGTCCTGGGCCGAGGCGTTCGACCTGTCTCCGGACGGCCGGACCATCGCCGTCGGCACGATGCTCAAGGACGCGTACGGCGCCGAGATCCACCTGATCGACGTCGCCACCGGACACCGCCGGCTGATCCACGCCGAACCAGTGGGCAAGAGGCAGACATTCGTACACGCCGTGCACTTCGACGCCGGTGGTGAGCGCATCGTCTACGCGCTCAATGAGGAAACGCGGCTCTTTGATCCAGCGAGCGGCCAAACCCGGATTCTCGCCAAGTACCGAGAGTTCCAGGACGCCGACTTCAACCCGTTCCGCGTCCGTCCTTCGTGGGACGCGGCCCGGCGGCGGCTGCTGCTCTTCGACACCGGGGACCGCGTCCGCGTACTCGACTCACTCGACCAGGACTGGAACGAGGTGTTCGGGACGTCCGCGGAACGGCCCGCCATGCGCTGCTGGGCGGGCGCGCTTTCGCCGTCCGGGAAGCTCATGGCGCTGTGCTTCACCAAGGGGTCCCGGTACAAGGCGGACGACCCCGAGGTCACCGAGGTCGAGATCTGGGACATCGACCGGGATGCGGTCCTGTGCCGTATCCCGATGGACCGCAAACCGCATGCGATCGGCTTCGATCCGGCCGACACGCTGCTGGTCGCCAACCCCGAGTCAGCCGAGGGCCCGTGCGCGTACTCCCTGGAGACCGGCGAACTCGTCTGGCACTTCCCGCACCCGAACCCGCACCTCACCGACCGCTGGGCCACCTGCTACGGCTGGGCCTACTCGCCCGACGGCGCCACCCTTGCCGTCGGCCGGCGGGGCGACACCGACGTCGTCGATGCCGCCACCCGCCACAGCGACCCCGCCTTCGCGCGTCGCCCAGGAGACCTGGGAACGGGACGCACGTACACGGTCAGGATCTCCGCGGACGGCTCGCTCGTCGCCTCCGGCGGCGACACCGGCCGCATCATCGTTCGCAAACTCTGAGCGGGCGGGGGAGTCCGTCAGGCGGGGGAAGGGGCCGTCAGGCGGGTTCGGCGTTGAGGACGCGCCCGGCGGGGCTGCGGGTGTGGGCCCACGCGGGCAGCGCGGTCAGCGCCGCGATGGCCAGCAGGACGGCGAGCGCGGCGGTGAGCAGCCACGATCCCGGGGGCGAGACCTGCGAGCCGAACAACCAGTACAGGCCGAGCCCGGCCGGAACCCCCACCGCCACTCCGGGCACGGCGGGCAGGAGTTGCGCGGCACAGAGCGCCGCGACGACCTGGCCGGGGGTGGCGCCGAGGGTACGGGCGATGGACAGGGCGCGCCGGGCCTGTACGGCGGTGCTCCAGCCGAGGAGCACGGTGTTGAGCGTGGACAGCGCCACCAGCGTGACCGTGACGGCGAGCAGCACGTCGCCGGTCAGGTCGGCCCGCACTTCGATGGGGCCGAACCGCTTGAAGTCGGGCCGCGCGCCGAGTTCGGTGTGCCAGGTGAGCAGGGCGGTGACCATGAGGGTGGTGGCAGCCGTACCGGCGGCGGCCAGGACGGCGCGGCCGGGCCGGCGGGCGAGCAGCCGGATGCCGAGCAGGAGCGAGGTGGGCAGATGCGCCGTCATGGCGTTCAGCCGCGGGTGGCGCGTGAGCAGATGCGCCGGGTCGGCCAGGGCGTGGACGGTGCTGGTACGGGCGGCGCGCAGGGCGGGGCCGAGCGCACCGGTCAACGCGACCACGACGGCGAGGAAGATCGCGGCGGTGACGGTGTCGGAGTCCGGCGGGCTGACGGTGTTGAGCAGCCCGGCGCTGGGATCGACCACGCGGGGTGCGGCCAGCGTTCCGGCGGTCAGCCCGAGCGCGGAGGCCAGGAGGGTCAGCAGCAGGTACTGCGCCAGCAGGGTGGCGGTGACGGTGGCGGGTCCGGCGCCGACGGCCTTGAGCAGTGCGGCACGCCGGTTGTCGCGGGCGGCGCGGGTGGTGGCGAGCGCGGCGAGGGTGACGATCGCGGCGACGGCGAGCAGCCAGCCGCCGACGACGAGGGCAGGCTGGGTGTCCTTGATCATGGCCAGATCTGTCTGGCGGACGTCCTGCCAGTAGTGGACGCTGACCGTGGAGTCGACCTCGCGGTCGCGGCCGAACACGGTGTCCTGCCATCGTTTCGTCGCGGTGGGATCGGTCAGCTTCAGCTGGATCAGGTGGACACTCGGCTCGTCGCCCGCCGCCGCGCGGGTGTCGGCTGAGGTGAGCCAGATCCTGCCGCCGAAGTCGGACGGCCCGGCCCCCTGCGCCGTGTCGCTCCACGGATACACGGCGGTGGCCGCGCTGATCGCGGTCCCGACGACCGGATAGCCGCGTCCGCTGATGGTGACGCGGTCGCCGACGCGTACGCCGAGCGCTTGTGCGAAGCCGCGTTCGAGCACCGCGCCGCCGGGGCGCACCCAGGTGCCGGAGGTCACCAGCGGCCGGTCCACGGCGGACGGTGAGGTCTCGCGCCCCTCGACCGAGGAGTGCGCCGTTCGGCCGTGTGCCTTGATGTAGGTGTCGAACGCGAAGACCGGGTCGGCGTGCGCGGCCACACCGGGCGCGTCCGCGAGGCGTTCGGCCACGCGGGACGGGTCCGTGGCCGTCGTGGTGGCGATGATGTCGGGGCCCGCGGTGGCCGCGCGGGTCTTCTCGTACCCGCTGACCACAGCGTCGTTGGTCGCCAGTCCGAGGGTCAGGCTGGCGCCGGCGATGGTGACGGCGAGCAGGAACATGGCGGCCTCGCCGGGACGGCGGCGCATATCGCGCAGGACCAGGCGCCACATCAGCAGCAGATGACCCATGGTCAGTCCTCCCAGCTCAAGAGCGTGCCGAGCCGTGTGGTGCCGCTGTCGGTGTTGGTCTCCAGGGATGTGTTCAGGGGGGTGTCGCCGGCCAGCGTGCCGTCGCGCAGGGAGACGATGCGGTCGGCGGTGGCGGCGACGCGTTCGTCGTGGGTGACCATGACCAGGGTCTGGCCGGCGGTGCGCAGCTCGTCGAAGAGCCGGAGGATGTCGTGGGTCGCGGCGCTGTCGAGGTTTCCGGTGGGCTCGTCGGCGAGGACCACCAGCGGCTTGTTGACCAGGGCGCGGGCGATGGCGACCCGCTGCCGCTGCCCGCCGGACAGCTCCGAGGGCAGATGCCGGGCCCGGTCGGCGAGCCCGACCTGATCGAGGAGTTCGGCGGCGCGGCGGCGGGCGGTACGCGGTGAGGCGCCGGCGAGCAGCGCGGGCAGCTCGACGTTCTCCGCCGCGGTCAACTCGTCCATCAGGTGGTACGCCTGGAAGACGAACCCGATGGCGCGGCGCCGCAGCCGGGCCAGCGCCCGCTCGCCGAGGTCGTCGACGCGCCGCCCGCCGAGCCACACCTCGCCCTCGGTGGGCCGGTCGAGACCGCCGAGAAGTTGGAGCAGTGTGGACTTGCCACAGCCGCTTGGCCCGGTCACGGCGAGCGTCTGCCCGGTGGGAACATCGAGGTCGACCCCGTCGACGGCCCACACCGCGCTCTCGTCCTCCCCGTACACCCGGGCCAGGCCGACCGTACGCAGCACCGGCCCGGCCGCCGCACCGTGCCCGGGCCCGGCCGCCGCACCGTGCCCGCGGCCGGCCCATCCCGCGCCCGGGCTGTCGTCCGCACCCCGCCGCCGCGACCGGCCCCTGCCCCGCTGACCGTCACTCGTCATCCGTTTCCTCTGCCTTTCCCACGCCGTATGTGGCCGGACCAGGTCCGCTCGCACGCCTCCAACCAGCGCAGATCGGCCTGCAACCGGAGCGCGATGCCCTCCAGGAGCAGCCCGGCCTCCGAGCCCGTGTCGTGAGCGAGGGCGGCGCGCTGGGTTTCGGCGAGGCTGCGCATCAGCTCCCGCCGCCGCGCGTCCACGAGCGCGAGCGGATCGGCCAGGCCCGACTCGCCGGCGGCCACCAGCTTCAGGTGGAACTCCGCCACGTCCGCTCTGGGCCCGGGGTCCTCGGCCAGCCACGCGGCCACCCGCTCCTGCCCGGCGGCGGTCAGCGCGTACACCTTGCGGCGCGGGCCGCGCAGCGGCTCGTCCTCACGCTCCTGGACGACCAGGCCCGCCTTTTCGAGCCGGGTGAGCGTCACATAGATCTGCCCCGCGTTCAGCGTCTCCCCCAGCGGCCCGAGCGCCGCCACCAACCGCCCGCGCAGGTCGTACCCGTGCGATGGCTCCTTGGCCAGCAGCGCCAGCACCACGTCCTGCACGGACCACCCCACCCTCCTCTGCGACTCCCCAATAGATAGCGGTTAGCCAAAAGGGGCGTCAAGTCGGTGAGCGCGAGGGGGCCGGGGCGAAAGTAAGAGGGAGCGTTCCGGAATATTCATGGCAGGACGGGTGATCGTGAATCTTGAATCGCGGTGAGCCGCGTGATTCCCTGTCGATCACGCACCAGGGCGGCGCTGGGGGCCCAAGTCCCTTTGGCCAACGGCCTGTTGGGAGTGATCCCGGCGTCCGTGAAACCTTCCGCTTCGGAACGCGATCTGCCCTGGGCGGTCACACCAGTCAACGGGGAGGTGAACTGTGATGCACGGCGACGAACTTCAGGAGACCAACGAGCTCCAGGCCTACGAAACTCCCAAGATGGTCGAGTGTGGCTCCTTCCAGGAGGACACCGGCTTCTTCGGCCTGACCGGCTACGAGAACGTTGTTCATTTCTACGACAGGCTCTGAGGCCGACGCTGATGCGGCACACCCCCTAAGGACATGGACATGGCCGATGCCGGTTGGCATTGCTTCGTCGCGCTGCCGGATGACGAGGGCGCGGCAGCCGCTATCGGTCGGCTCCCCACGGACGGCGTGCGCATCCTGCTGAGGCACCGGTCCGGCCGGCCCTGTGTGGCCGGCCGGCTGGCCGAGGGCCGGGCGCTGGTGGCGGAGCGGGGCGACATCCGGCTCGCCGTGATCGGCCACTGCTCGGCGACCCAGGACGAACTCGCCGCGGCGGCCGCCCGAATCGACGACCTGGCCGACCTCGACGGGCTGGGCCTGGCCTGGGCCGGCAGCTACCACCTCGTCGCCTCCGTGCGTGGCCGCCTGCGCGTACAGGGCACCGCTTCCGGACTGCGCCGGGTCTTCCACGGAGAGCTGGGCGGAGGGCTGGGCGGTGAGCTCGGCGCCCTGACGATCGCCGCGGACCGCGCGGACGTCCTGGCAGCCGTACTGGACGCCCCGCTCGACCCGGCCCTGCTCGCCCTGCGCACCCTGGACGCGCTGCCGCACCCACTGAATGACCTACCGCCGTGGCGCGGCGTCTCCGCGGTGCCTCCGGGCTCGTATCTGGCGCTGTCCGCGAACGGTCGGCGGCCACTGGTCAAACCCTGGTGGCAAGCCCCCGAACCGGTGGTTTCACTGACCGAGGGCGGCCAACTGTTGCGCCAGGCGCTGGACGACGCCGTGCGGGTGCGCACCCGCGGCGCCCAGACCGTCAGCGCGGACCTCTCCGGCGGCATGGACTCCACCAGCATCGCCCTGCTGGCCGCCCGGTACCGGCCCTCGCTCACCACGTTCACCATGGAGAACGACGACCAGGCCGACGAGGACGTCCAGTGGGCCGGACAGGCCGCCGCCGGTCTGCCGGACCTCAACCACATCGTCTACTCCCACCGCGAACTGCCGCGGTTCTTCGGCGGCCTCATGGAGCTGGACGGCGTTCCCGACGAGCCGTCCACCGCCGTACTGAGCGCGCCCCGGCTGCGCGCCGTACGCGGGCGGGCCCTCGCACACGGCTCGCGGCTGCACCTCGACGGGCTCGGTGGCGACCAACTGCTGTGCGGTCACCCGGCCTATCAGCACGACCTGTTGCGCCACAGGCCGCTGTTGGCCGCCCGGCGCCTGAGGGTGCTGAACCAACTGCGCCGCAGCAACTGGCGCGTTGAGGCCCGAGGTCTGCTGGACGGCCGCTCCTACCGCCGCTGGTTCGCGGACCGGGCCCACGGCCGCGCCCGCCGTACCCCGAACCCCCTGTCCGACTGGGGCCACTTCCCCAGCCTGCCCGTATGGCTCACCCCGGACGCCAGGGACCTGGTGACCCGCACCCTGCACGACACGGCCGCGACGGTTGAGCCGCTTGCGCCGACGCGGGGGCGGCACAACGACCTCCTGGCCATCCAGGACGCCGGGCGGCTCGTCCGTCAGTGCCACCAACTGACCGAAACCCAGGATTTCAGCCATACTTCCCCCTTCCTCGACGACCGGGTCATGCAGGCATGCCTGGCCGTCCGGCCCGAAGAACGCGTCACCCCCTGGGAGTTCAAACCCCTCATCAAGACGGCAATGGCGGACATCATGCCGCCGGGGGTGCTGACCCGCCGGACCAAGGGCGACGGCACCACGCTCGTCGCCGAGGGTTTCGAAGCGCACCGGCGGGAACTCGCGGAACTGTGGGACGGCTCCCGCCTGGCCGCCCTGGGCCTGATCGACCCCGGGCCGCTGCGCGAACTGTTCGACCTGTCCTACACCGACAGCCTCCACCGAGGCGCGATGCAGTCCGCGCTCAGCTGTGAACTGTGGGCCCGGGCAACGGCTACCCAGCCGACAGGAGGCAGGAGACAACCATGACATGGAGACTGCACCCCGACGTCTCAACAGTGGACACCGACTACGGAACGGTTCTGCTGGACGGCAGGGACGGCCGCTACTGGCAGCTCAACGGGACCGCGTCCCTCGCCTTCCGCGCCCTGGTCGACGGCAGCACGGTGCAGGAGACCACCGAGCGGCTGATGGCCGCCTACGACGTCGACGAGCCACGCGCCCGCGCGGACGTGGAGGGGCTGATGACCAGTCTCCAGCAGGCGAAGGTGGTGCGGCAGCGTTGAGTTCGGTCGTACCGCACCGGACGAAGGTCCGGCTCTCCCCGGGCCGCCGCCTGCTGGTGCTGCTCGCCGTGGCCGTCGCCCGGCGCCTGGCCGCCAAGCCGCCGGCCCGGACCCGAGCCATCCTGACCCGCCTGCGCAGGGGCGCCCGCCCGGCCACGTACGAGGAGGCCCGCGCCGCCCGGGAGGCCGTGGTGGCCGTCAGCCTCCGCTGCGCCGGGGACGAAGGGTGCCTGCCTCGTTCACTGGCGACCGTCCTGCTGTGCCGGGCCCGCGGCACCTGGCCCACCTGGACGGTGGGAGTACGGGCCCGCCTGCCCTTCGGCGCCCATGCGTGGGTGGAGGCCGAGGGACGCATGGTCGAGGAGAAGACGGACCCTTCCTACTTCCGCCCCCTGTTCTCGGTGCCGGCGGAAGGTGCCTAGGGCTGCAGCAGGCCGGCCTCGGCCGCCCGGCGGAAGACGTCTCCGCAGGTGGGGGACGACATCGGCGAGCGTTCAGCGAGGACGAGCAGTGTGTGGCGCAGTTCCCTGCTCAGCTGGAAGAGCCGGCGGCCGGCCTGCCCGCCTTGGTAGGCGTACAGGCGGAAGAGGCCGACAGCCTGTCCGTCACGGCCGTCGGAGAAGGTGCCCGGGAGCCCGGCAAGCAGTTCGATGTCGCGCTTGCCGGTCGCCGCTTCGGCCACGGCACTGAGGGGTAGAGCGCCGAATTCCGCGGCGGACACGGCAGCTTCGGCCACGACGGCGTGGGCAGCCAGAGCCGCGAAGACCTCGATCAGGCGCTCGCCTTCGACCGTGTCGATGCCCCAAGTCCGCAGGTTTTCGCGGCGACGGGTCTGCCGCCATGGCTCCTGGTCCATCAGTGGCAGCAGAACACAGCCCAGGTCCGCACAGCGGCGCCAGAGCATGTCGTGGTCCGAGGTCACGGTCGATCCTCTCTACGGCGAAGTTTCGGCGCCGCCTCCGGCCCATGTCGCAGTGCTCTGGCACGCGCCGCGCGTCGAGCAGGTGTCAGCAGTAGGCGCGCAGCGCCCAGACGAGACTCCAGTTGATCTCGGTGGGACCGGAGTCGGCGGGCGCGACATGGTTCACGGAGCCGTAGTAGTCGAACATCTTGACTATGCCGCCTCCGGGAAGGCGGTTGTCCCAGTATCCGACGCCGCCCCAAGGCTCCAATGCGGACTCGCCGCAGTGCAGGACGAGCTGGTCGCCGCTGCCGCTGGTGGCGCAGAACGCGTCGGGCACGGTGCACGGAGCCGCGGCCGCACGGCTGGTTGAGGAGCTGCCGGTGGCGGCGGCGCCGGTGGTCGTGCCTGTCAGCGCAGCGGCCGAAAGGGCGAGGACGGTGAGGGCGGTGCGTGTCTTGCGCATGTGTGCCTGCTTTCGTTCGGGTCCGGTTGCTGTGGTGGCAGCGTGCTGGAACGGGTGTGGGAGAACCTGGGGCGAATCTTGATTGTGCCGGTGGTCGGCGGTGCGTACCGCGATCGGGCACGCCTCTCAGCGGTAAGCGCACCAGGGGTCGGCGCAGACACTGGCCGCCATGCCGGTCATGCCATGCTGGGTCCTCGCTGCGAGGCCGATGGGGGAACAGATGGCGAGCGAAACACGTGTGGGCCGCTTGGTCGCGGGACGCTATCGGCTCATCGACGCATTGGGTTCCGGCGGCTTCGGACGGGTGTGGAAGGCCCGGGACGAGAGGCTGCGTGTCGACGTTGCGCTCAAGGAGGTCACGCTCTCCCACGCCGGGTCCGGCGCGGAGCGTACCGAGCGGGTGAACCGCGCCATCCACGAGGCCCGCAACGCCGCGCGGCTGCGCACCCACCCCAACATCGTGGCCGTCCATGACGTGGTGCGGGAGGACGATGTGCCGTGGATCGTCATGGAGTTGGTGACCGGGGGCTCCCTGGAGGAGGAGATCCGCGAACGTGGCCGCGTCCCGGCCGCGGAGGTACGGAGGATCGCCGAGGCGGTCCTGGGAGCGTTGCGGGCGGCGCATGCGGCCGGCATCGTGCACCGCGACGTCAAGCCGTCCAACGTGATGCTCGCCGACGACGGCCGGGTCCTGCTTGCCGACTTCGGCATCGCCGTGCACGATGCCGACACCGCACTGACCGCAACCGGCGGGGTGATCGGCTCCCTCGAGTACATCGCGCCCGAGCGGATCGGGCACGGTGACGACAGCCCCGCCGGCGACCTGTTCTCCCTGGGCGTCACCCTCTACCACGCGGTGGAGGGTGTCTCCCCGTTCCACCGCGCCACCCCCACGGCCTCGGTCGCAGCCGTCATGGCGCACGAGCCGGATCCTCCGAAGCACGCCGGCGAACTCGCCCGACTCCTCACGCGGCTGCTGGACAAGGCCCCTGCCACCAGGGCCACCGTCTCCGAGGCGCTGGCGATGCTGGATACCGGCCCCACCGTCCCCGTCCCCGTCCCCGAAAGGCCAACAGCCGTCACGTCCCCTGCCGGTGCCCCTGGGCGTGCGGCGCTCCGAGGCGCGGTCGCGGCAGTCTGGGCAGGTCGCTCGCGCCGCTGGCGGCTGGCGGCCGCCGGTGTGGCCGGCATGGCGATTCTGCTCGCGGTCGTGCTCGCGGTGACGATCGCCGCATCGGGAGACGGCACGGGCACGTCCCGGGAGCCGCGTCTGTATAAAAAGGGCGAGGTTGCGTTGTGCACCCACTCGCCCGTGGTGACCTGCCCGGATCCGTCCGGCGGGAATGTCGACCTGGATACCGCGTCCCTTGGGCAGGAAGAAGAGGGGAATGCAGGCACCGACCTCGCGATCGTCCGCAACAGGCTCGCTGCCCTCGCCTCCACCGAACTCGCCCGATACCCCCACGACAGCCCTCCGGCCGGCCCGGCTGACTGCCAGTCCGGCAACGTTGGCTGGAAGGGTTCCCAAAACTCTGGATTCCTGGGCAGTGACCTTTCCAAGGGCATGATCCTCTGCGTCAAGACCACCGAGGGCCGATACGGCTACCTCCGGATCGCCAAGGTGGCAAGCTACGAGGACGGTGCCCTTGGGCGGGCGAACTTCACGTACCAGCTCTGGAAGAAGGCAGGCGACACGTAACCGTCGAGCCTTGCGGTGGCAAGGACGCGTGGAGCCATTCCGGCCGTGTCCACTACTCCGGCCGGACCAGCCGGGTGTCGTACGCGAAGATCACCGCCTGGACGCGGTCCCGGGCGCCGATCTTCGCGAGGATGCGGCCCACGTGCGTCTTGACGGTGGACTCCGCGACGACCAGCCGCTCCGCGATCTCGCCGTTCGTCCAGCCCCGGCCGATCGCCGTCAGCACTTCGCGCTCACGGCCGGTGAGGGCCGCCAGGCGGGGGTCGGCTCCGGTGGTGGTGTCGGGCGCGGGGAGGTGGTGGGCGTAGCGGTCGAGGAGGCGGCGGGTCAGGGTCGGGGCGACGACCGCGTCGCCGCTCGCCACGGCCCGGATGCCCGCGAGCAGTTCCTCCGGGCGGGCGTCCTTGACGAGGAAGCCGCTCGCACCGGCCCGCAGGCCGGCGTGGGCGTACTCGTCGAGGTCGAAGGTGGTGAGGATCAGCACGCGGGTGCGGCCGCCGGACGCGACGATACGGCGGGTGGCCTCGATGCCGTCGAGGCCGGGCATCCGTACGTCCATCAGCACCACGTCCGGCTGCAGCTCGGCGCACAGCCGTACGGCCGCGGCGCCGGTCTCGGCCTCGCCGACCAGCGCCATGTCGTCCTGGCTCTCCAACAGCATCCGGAAGCCGAAGCGCTGCATGGCCTGGTCGTCCGCGATCGCCACCGTGGTCACTGCTGCCCGCTCCGCTCGGCCGGTAGATGTACGTGTACGCGCCAGCCGCCCGAGGGCAGCGGACCCGCGTCGAGTGTGCCGCCGTACAGCGCGGCGCGCTGCCGCATACCGGGGATGCCCTGGCCGCCGTCCGAGGCGTCCGGGCCGTCCGGGCCGTCCGAGGCGTCCGAGGCGGTGCCGGAGCCCGCCGTGTCCGTGATGCCGAGGTCGACGCCGTGCGGCGCGTATCCGATGGTCACCTCGGCGCGCGCGCCGGGCCCGGCGTGCTTGAGGGTGTTGGTGAGGGCTTCCTGGACGATGCGGTAGACGGCGAGTTGCAGACCGGGGGAGAGCTCGCCGCCCCGGCCCGAGGTGGTCACCCGCACCGGCAGCCCCGCCTCGCGGACCCGGCCCAGCAACTGGTCGAGGTCCGCGAGCGCGGGCTGCGGGGCCAGCTCGGCGGTCGCGTCCCGCAACATGCCCAGCAGCTTGCGCAGTTCGCCCAGGGCCTCGCGGCTGGTGTCGCCGATGGCCTCCAGGGCCTGTGTCGCGCGCTCGGGGTTCTTGCGGGCCGCGTACGAGCCGCCGTCGGCCAGGCCGGTGATGACGGACAGGTGGTGGCCGATGATGTCGTGCATCTCTCCGGCGATCCGGGCCCGTTCCGCCGCGGTGGCCAGCCGGGCCTGCTGGTCCCGCTCCACCTCCAGCTGCCGGGCCCGTTCCAGCAGCGAGGCCGTGTAGTCGCGGCGGGTGCGGACCGCGATGCCGGCGAGCACCATGACCGCGCACGTCATCAGGTACGGCACGAGCTGCTGGTCGAAGTCGCCCTCGGGCCACCGCACGGCGGAGACGGTGATCTGGGCGGCGGCGAGCGCGCTCGCCCAGACCAGCTCGGGCCAGGGCCGCCGTACCGCGATCCCGTACAGGACCGCCATCCGGATCGCCCCGGCCTCCAGAGCGATCCCGGTCCAGGAGTCGACGAACCCCGGCACCGCCAGTACGCACATGACCGCGAGGGGCCTGCGCCGCCGCCAGGCCGCGGGCAGTACGAATCCGACGGTCACCAGCCACGGCAGCCAGCCCGGCACATCCGTCCCGTGCGCCGTCAGCTTCCACCGCGCACCGATGAGGTCGGCCAGCGCGGCCAGGGCCAGTACGCCCGTCAGCAGCAGGTCCCACACCAGCGGCCGGCGGGCGTCGAAGTCCCGTACGCGCCGCACGGCCAGGTGGAAGCGGCGGGTCAGCGACAGGGTGCCGGGGGACCACTCGGAGGTCATCGGGCTCTCCATCTTCCAGGCGCTCCAACTCCCGGTCGCTCGGTCTCGGGTTGGTCTGTCTCTGGGGCCGGTCGCTCCGTCACACGTCGCGGCGGCGCAGCAGCAGCCCCGCCGCGCCCAGCGCGACCGCCACCCAGGCGCACAGCGCCACGAACGCCACCCCCGGCGAGAGCAGATCCGCCGCCGAGCCCGTCGCCATCAGGGCCTCCAGGGTCCGCGAGGGGAAGTACGCGACGGCGTCCTCCGCCGCCCCGAACGGCAGCATGCCCACCACCTCCGGCAGGATCAGCACCCCGCCGATGTACGCGCCGATCCCGGCCGGAACGCCGCGCAGCGCCGCGCCGAGCGCGAGCGAGATCACCCCGATGAGGGCGATCCCGGCCGCCGCGCCGACCAGGGCGCGGGCGATCCCCGGGTCGGTCAGCGCGGCCTCCTGGTCGGTGCCGTTCAGGAAGGTCTGGGCGAGCAGGAAGGTGGCGAAGGCGGTCATCAGCAGTGTGGCGAAGGCGGTGGCACCGAAGACGGCTGCCTTGGCCCACAGCACCGGGAGCCGGCGGGGAACGGCCGCCATGGTGGCGCGGACCATGCCGGTCGAGTACTCACCGGCCGTCACCATGACCCCGAGGACGGCCACGATCAGCTGGCTGAACTGGATGCCGAGGAGGGCGAATTGCACCGGCCCGGTGGTCCCGTCCCCGTTTCCCGAGGTGTAGTTCGCCCCGATGACCGCGCCGATGGCGATCGTCAGCAGTGCGGCGGCACCGAGCGCGAGCCCCGTGGAGCGCACCGACCACAGCTTGGACCACTCCGAGCGCAGCACGCGCCGTGTCGTCACCCGGTATGCGGCGGTGGCGGTCCCGGCCGTCGCGGCCGTCGCGGCGGTCATGCGGCGGCCCCCTCGCGGTACTCGACGGCGTCGCGGGTGAGTTCCATGAAGGCTTCTTCCAGGGAGGCGGTGTGCGGGGTGAGTTCGTAGACGGGGATGCCGTGGCGCGCCGCGGCGCTCCCGATGTGCTCGCCGTCCGCGCCGGTGACGCGGAGCGTGCCGGGCGCGTCCGAGGTGATCTCGACGCCGGGCGCGGCCAGCAGGTCGCGCAGCCGCGCCGCCTCCGGACTGACGACCCTGACCTCGCCCACCCCGGCGCTCCGCACGAACTCCTCCACGGTGGTGTCGGCCAGCAGCCTGCCGCGCCCGATGATGATCAAGTGCTCGGCGGTGACCGCCATTTCGCTCATCAGATGGGACGAGACGAAGACGGTACGCCCCTCGGCCGCCAGTTCCTTGAGGAGCGTACGGATCCACCGCACGCCCTCCGGGTCGAGGCCGTTGACCGGCTCGTCCAGGATGACTGTGCCGGGGTCGCCGAGCAGCGCGGCGGCGATGCCCAGCCTCCCCCAGCTACCGCTGGGAGGTGCCCCCTGGCCCATCCCGAGCGAGAAGCCCCCACGCGCCTGCCCGCCGCCTCGCTCAGCCCGACCTGGTCGAGGACCTGCTCGACGCGGCGACGGGGGATGCCGTGGGTGTGTGCGAGGGCCATCAGATGGCCGAGGGCCGACCGCCCCTTGTGGATGGACTTGGCCTCCAGGAGGGCGCCGGCCACGGTGAGCGGGGCGGGGTGCTCCGCGTACGGGCGGCCGGCCACGGTGACCCGGCCGCGGGTGGGGGCGTCCAGGCCGAGGACCATGCGCATGGTCGTGGACTTGCCCGCGCCGTTGGGCCCCAGAAAGCCGGTGACCCTGCCGGTCTTGACCGTAAAGGTCAGGTCCTCGACCGCCGTTCTGGCCCCGTATCGCTTGGTGAGCCCTCGTGCCTCGATCACGCCTGCCGCCTCTCGCCGCCGGGTTTCTCCTACGGCTCTTGAACCTAGGCAGCGAGCTGGGCGGACCCGTCCCCCCGCGGACGGAAGTTCCCGGGCCCCGTACGACCGTGGGGGGACGGCCCCTAAGGGACGGGGTTTTCTAGCGCACCACCAGAAACGCGTCCGCGTCCCGCGGCGGCCGGGCCGAGGGCGGCGCCGCCGCGCGGCCCACCGCGACCGCCCCCATCGGGTCCCACTCCTCGGGCAGCCCCAGCATCTGACGCACCACCGGACGGCAGAACATCGTCGACGACACCCACGCCGACCCCAGACCCTCACCCGCCAGCGCGACCAGCAGGTTCTGCACCCCGGCGCCCGCCGCCACCACGAACATCTCGCGCTCGGCGGTGCTCCGCCGGGCGTCCGGGTAGTCATGGGCGCCGTCCGCGACCAGGCAGGGCACGACCAGATAGGGCGCCTTGCGCAGCACATCCCCGCGCCGCACCCGCTTGGCGATGCTCTCCTCGGAGAAGCCGTCGCCGCGCAGATCCGCGATCCATGCCTCGCGCATCGCGTCGAGCAGCCGCAGCCGCGGCTCCTCCGACTCCAGGAGGACGAACCGCCAGGGCGTGGTGTGGTGCGGGGCCGGGGCCGTGATCGCGGCGGCCACGGCCCGGCGCACCGCGGCGCCGTCCACCGGCTCGTCGGTGAACTCCCGCACCGTACGGCGCAGCGTGACGGCCTCCCGGACGGCCTCGGAGGTCCCGAGCCGGAACATGTCGTCGGCGGCCCCGCGGATCAGGGGCCGGGCACCCAGGTCGGGGTCGGCGGAGTCGGCAGGGTCGGCGGGGTCGGCAGCGGCACTGGGGCTGACGCGGCTTTCCGGGCTGCCGGAGTGGTCCGTACCGTCAGGGCCCGCCGTACGTACGACATGCGGCAAACCCCGCACCACCGCCACCGGCAGCCCGCCCGCCTTCCCCTTGACCAGGTCTCCCGCCGAGGCCAGCTCGTCGGCCGTGGCGACCACGGTGGCGCTCAGCGGGTTGCCATGGGCGTCGGTGCCGCCGCGCAGGTCCTCCAGCACCCGCACCCCGGCCGCGCCGATGGCGACGTCGGTCACTCCGCTGCGCCACGGCCGCCCGAAGGTGTCGGTGACCACCACTCCCACCTCGACCCCGAGCGCGTCCCGCAGCCCGGCCTGGATGCGCCGCGCGGAGGCGTCGGAGTCCTCGGGGAGCAACAGCACGGTCCCGGCAGGGGTGTTGGAGGCGTCGACCCCGGCCGCGGCCATCACCAGGCCGTGCCGGGTCTCCACGATGCGGGTGCGCCCGCGCCGGGCGACGACCCGGACGGCCTCGGCGTCTATGGCGGCCTCGCGGTCCTCGGCCTGGACGACGCGCCCCTCCGCCTTGCTGACGATCTTGGAGGTGACGAGCAGGACATCGCCGTCGGCGAGCCCCGGCAGGCCCTCGGCGGTCGCGGCGTCGGCGATGAGCTTGGCGAGGTCGTCGCCGGGGCGGACCTCGGGGATGCCGGGAAGCGCCCACACGCGGTACGTCGGCGCCTGGGTCATGCCCGGGTACGTCGGGGCCTGCGTCATGCCCGTACCTCCTCGGCCAGCTTCAGGGCCTCCGCGGCCATCCGGGCCGTCGCCTCGATGTCGGTCATCATCAGCGGGACGGCGCGGCAGCGGATCCCGGCCGCCTCCACCTCGTCCACGGTGGCGGCATCCACGGTGTCCACGAGCCAGCCGTCGAGCAGCCCGGAGCCGTAGTGGCGGGCGACGGCCGCGGCGGTGGACTCGACGCCCACGGCGGCCAGCACCTTGTCGGCCATGCCGCGCACGGGCGCGTCGCCGACGATGGGGGACAGGCCCACCACGGGCACCCCGGCGTCGGCGATGGCCTCCCGGACGCCGGGCACGGCCAGGATGGTGCCGACGCTGACGACGGGGTTGGAGGGCGGGAAGACGATGACGTCGGCCCCGGCGATGGCCTCCAGCACCCCGGGCGCGGGCTTGGCCTGCTCGGCGCCGACGGGGATGACCGCGTGGGCGGGCACGGAGGCGCGCAGCCGCACCCAGTACTCCTGGAAGTGCACGGCCTTGCGCACGGGGCGGCCCTCGGCGGCCCCCTCGGCAGTCTGGGCGGCGGGGTCGTCGATCAGGACGTGTGTCTCGATCCGGTCGTCGGTCATCGGCAGCAGCCGTACGCCGGGCTGCCAGCGCGCGCACAGGGCCTCGGTGACGGCGCTCAGCGGATAGCCCGCGCCGATCATCTGCGTCCGGACGATGTGCGTGGCGAAGTCCCGGTCGCCCAGGCCGAACCACTCGGGCCCGACGCCGTACGCCGCCAGCTCATCCTTGACGGCGAAGGTCTCTTCCGCCCGGCCCCAGCCCTGGTCCTCGTGGATGCCGCCGCCGAGGGTGTACATCACCGTGTCGAGGTCGGGGCAGACCTTCAGCCCGAAGAGGTGGATGTCGTCGCCGGTGTTCCCGATGACGGTGATGTCGGCGTCCGGCGCCGCCGACTTCAGACCGCGGAGAAAACGGGCGCCGCCGATGCCGCCTGCCAGAACCACAATGCGCATGCAGACATAGTGTCAGCCGCCTAGGACACCCGATGTGTCCGGGGCGTCCGGAACGCGGCCTTCCGCCAGCTCTCGTACCGCGTCCTGCGACGGGTGCATCGGCATGTCGGTCAACCCGGGGAAGTAGATGTGCAGGCTGACGGCAGGTTCGAGCGCGTCGTTGACGACATCGTGGACATAGCCCGGCGCGAAGACGCGCTGCGCGCCTGCCCGCAAGCTGTGGCGCCCCCCGTGCCTCCCGCCGTGCCCCACCCGCTCGGTCAGCTCGCCTTCGAGGACGGTCAGCACGCCCGAGGACGCGCCGTGGTCATGGGCCCCGCTGCCCTGGCCGGGGACCCAGCTGAGCAGCCACACCTCATAGCCGGGGCCGGTGCGCAGCCGGTGGTACCAGCGGCTGGTGGCGTCGTACTGGACCAGGGGCGCCCAGCCGGCGCGGTCGGCCGCGAGGGAGCGGGCCAGGCCGGCGAAGGCGGCGACGGTGGAGGGGTGCGCGGGTGCGGGCGGCAGCAGATGCGGGATGGCGAGCGGGTCACCGGCGATCTGGATGTCGCTGTTCATAGGGGGTTCCTCGGCGGAAGGTGGCGTGGCGGTCGCGGGGGCGCCGCACGAGGCGGCGCGTAAGACGGCTGCGTCAGGCGGCCACGAGGGGCGGCGGCCGGGAGGGCGGCTGTCGGGATGGCTGGAGCTCAGGGGCTCTCGACAGGCATCAACAACAGCTGGAACAGCGACAGCGAGCCTGCACAGCGCAGCGGAACCCGTGGTCACGGGTCGCCTGGGGCGCGGGGGTCACTGACATGCGGACAAGGAGACCGGGTCGTCGACCCCCGTGTCAACTTGACCGTCCGGATGGTGGGCGACTTTCACCCCATCCGGTTGCCGGAGCCGCAGAAAGGTTTGTGCCGACCGGGAACCGGTCAGGTGGCGCAACACCCGGAATCCCCTGGGGTGCAACGGGATCGGCCGTGTTGGCGTCCTCTTCTGTGAGTAAGAGGAGGGACAAGGGTGACCGCCGGGGAAGGTGTCAGCTTTAGGCCGATTTGAACACTTTCTGCATCGCCTTGGTTCCGCAGAGTGAATAAGGGGCTCAATAGCAGATCTCGGCTTGACTGGCCCGGATCGGCGCACTTGTAATTTCACTCGTGTCGTTTTGCCGAAGGACCGACGGCAGCAGGCACGGGGACGCGATGACAGACGAGGGGCGCACATGACCGAGTTGTTCCAGCAACTGCTGGTCGAAGAGGCGGACGAGGAGCTCGGTTGGCAGGAGCGCGCACTGTGCGCCCAGACCGATCCCGAGTCGTTCTTCCCGGAAAAGGGCGGATCCACCCGTGAGGCGAAGAAGGTCTGCCTCGCCTGTGAGGTCCGTTCCGAATGCCTCGAGTACGCCCTCGCCAACGACGAGCGCTTCGGCATCTGGGGAGGTCTGTCCGAGCGGGAGCGTCGCCGTCTGAAAAAGGCCGCAGTCTGATGGCCACTGCCTGATGGACGGTGTCTGATGGCTGCTGTCCGATGGCCGGTGTCCGATGGCCGGTGTCTGACCCCACGCCATACCAGACCTGGAACCAACGGTCCGCCTCCCGCCCCCTTGGCGCCGGGAGGCGGACCGCTGTGTGCTCAGCCGTTAGTGTGGGGCCCCGTCCGAGACGCGCGGGCGCCGCCAAGGGCGTGCGCGTCCACTGCAGTCCAGCGAACCGGGGCCCGTACCTCGATGTCCGTGCACAGCCACCAGGCGGCCCAATACCCGGCCGCCAACGCCGCGTTTGCGCCCACGCAGCAACAGCAGCAAACACCGGCGTTCCCTCGCCATGTCGTCACCGCCGTGCTCGTCGCCCACGACGGCGCCCGCTGGCTGCCCGAGGCGCTGGCCGGGCTGCTCGGCCAGGAGCGGCCCGTCCAGAGCGCCGTCGCCGCCGACACCGGCAGCGCCGACAACTCCGCGCAGCTGCTGGCCGACGCGCTCGGCCCCGGCCGGGTGCTCCACCTCGCCCGCCGCAGCGGCTTCGGCACCGCCGTGGCCGAGGCGGTGCGCAGCGTCGAGGTGCTGGGCCCCGAGGAGCTGACGTACCTCAAGCGCCCCAGCGGCTGGGACCCCGTCAACCGCACCTGGCGCGACGACGCGTACGACATGCCGGAGCTGCCCCACGGCGAGCCGGTCCAGTGGCTGTGGCTGCTGCACGACGACTGCGCCCCCGCCCCGGACGCCCTCGCCGAGCTGCTGCGGGTCGCCGACGACCACCCGCGCGCCGCGATCGTCGGACCCAAGCTGCGCAGCTGGTACGACAGCAGGCAGCTGCTCGAAATCGGCGTCAGCATCGCCCGCAGCGGCCGCCGCTGGACCGGTCTGGAGCGGCGCGAGCAGGACCAGGGCCAGCACGACCAGGTGCGGCCGGTGCTGTCGGTCTCCAGCGCCGGCATGCTGGTGCGCCGCGACGTATGGGAAGAGCTGGGCGGCTTCGACCCCCGGCTGCCCCTCATGCGCGACGACGTGGACCTGTGCTGGCGCGCCCAGGCCGCCGGCCACCAGGTGCTGGTCGCGCCGGACGCCGCGCTGCGCCACGCCGAGGCCGCCGCCCGCGAGCGGCGCCCCATCGACTGCGTGGGCCGCTCGGTCGCCGGACCGCACCGCGTCGACAAGGCCGGCGCGGCCTACACGCTGCTGGTCAACAGCCGCGGGGCGGTGCTTCCGTACGTCATGCTGCGGCTGGTGCTCGGCACCCTGGTGCGCACCTTCGCGTATCTGGTGGGCAAGGTGCCCGGGCAGGCGCTGGACGAGGTCGCCGGGCTCTTCGGCACGCTGCTGCGCCCCGAGAAGATCCTCGCCGCGCGCAGACGGCGCGGCCGGCCCGTGGCCGAGAAGGACGAGCTGCGGCCGCTGTTCCCGCCGCCCGGTGCCACGGTGCGGGCCACCGCCGAGCAGATCGCGAGCAACTTCGGCGGACGGTCGGAGCCCGAGCTGTCCTCCGGCGGGCGGCACGGGGCCGTGGAGTCCGGGCCCGGCGGCGACGACGCCGACTTCCTGGAAGTCGAGCAGTTCGCCCGGCTGAAGCGGATCGGCCGCAAACCCGGGCCGATGCTCTTCGTCGTCCTGCTGCTCGTCTCGCTCGTCGCCTGCCGCGATCTGCTCGGCGGCGGGTCGCTGACCGGCGGCGCACTGCTGCCCGCGCCCGACGGGGTCTCCGACCTGTGGGCGCGCTACCTGGACGGCTGGCATCCGGTGGGGACCGGCGGGACGCAGAGCGCGCCGCCGTATTTGGCCGTGCTCGCGTCGGTCGCCACCCTCTTCCTGGGCAGCACCGGCTTCACGCTCACGCTGCTGCTGGTCGCTTCGGTGCCGCTGGCCGGCTTCACCGCGTACTTCGCCTCCCGGCCGCTCGTCGAGTCTCGGCTGCTGCGCGCCTGGGGCAGCGTCGCGTACGCCTTCCTGCCGGCCGCGACCGGGGCGCTGGCCAGCGGGCGGCTGGGTACCGCCGTGCTGGCCGTCCTGCTGCCGCTGATGGCCCGCGCCGCGGTCGCGGCGAGCGGGTTCGGGCTCGGCGAGCGGGCGCGCCGCGGCGAGCGGCCCAGCTGGCGCGCCACCTGGGCGTACGCGCTGCTGCTGACCTTCACCATGGCGTTCACGCCGATCGTCTGGCCGATCGCGGTGCTCCTGGGCCTCGGGGTGCTGGCGGTGCGGTTCGCGGAGAGCCGTACCGATCAGCTCGTGGCGTACGGGCTGCGCTTCCTCGCCGTCGTCCTCACCCCGCCGGCCGTGCTCGCGCCCTGGTCGGCCGATCTGCTGACCGACCCGGGCCGGTTCTTCGACGAGGCGGGTCTCGACTACACCACCGGCTCCGCGTCCGCCCTGCACCTGCTCGCGCTGAGCCCCGGCGGCCCCAAGTCCGGCGGAACGCTTCTGCTGCTCGGCTTCGTGCTGGCGGCGCTCGCCGCCCTGATGCGCGCCGAGCGGCAGCTGGCGGTCCGTACGGCATGGGCCGTGGCCCTCACCGGCTTCCTCTTCGCGGCGCTCACGGGCGGCTCCGGCTGGGCCGGGCCCGCGACCCTCGTCTACGGGCTGGCGCTGCTGAGCGCCGGTGTGGTGGGCGCACAAGGCGCACGGGAGCGCGTAGCGGCGCAGAGCTTCGGCTGGCGCCAGCCGCTCGCGCTGCTGATCGCGGCGGCCGCGGCCGCCGCCCCCCTGTGGGCCGCCGCGAGCTGGATGCTGAGCGGCGCGGACGGCCCGGTCGGGCGGCGCGACCCCGACCAGGTCCCGGCCTTCGTCGCGGCCGAGAGCAGCACCCGCGACCAGGCCCGCACCCTCGTCCTCGACGGTGACGCCGCCCGCGCCGACTACGTCCTGGTGCGCGGCTCCGGCGCCCGGCTCGGCGACGCCGAGCTCACCGGCGCGGCCGGCGGCGACAGCCGGCTCGACCGCGTCGTGGCCAACCTGATCGCCGGCTCCGGCGCCAACCAGACCAGCCAGCTCGGCGGCTACGCCATCCGCTACGTCCTGGTGCGCGACAGCGCGCCGCGCCAGATGGGCCGGGTGCTGGACGCCACACCGGGGCTCACCCGGCTCAGCCAGGAGGACGGCAGCGCCCTGTGGCGGGTCGACCAGCGGATCTCGCGGGTCGCCATCGTCCCCGGCGCCCAGGCGGGCGAGACGGCCGAGACGGGGGGTCAGGGCGGCTCGGCGGCCGGGTCCCGGACGGCCCCGGTGAACGTCGCCTCCGGGCCTGTCGAGGCCCACACCACCGTCCCCGCCGGCCCGGCCGGGCGAGTGCTGCGGATCGCCGACAAGGCGACGCCCGGCTGGCAGGCCACGCTCGACGGCAAGCCGCTGAAGGCGACGACCGTGGACGGCTGGGCGCAGGGCTTCGAACTTCCGGCGAACGGCGGACGGCTGGACCTGAGCTACGAAACCCCTGTCACGCACACCGCCTGGGTGTGGGCCCAGGGGCTGCTCGCGCTGGTCCTGGTGGTGCTGGCGCTGCCGGGCCGCCGCCGTACGGTCGACGACGACCTGCCGGAGGCGGAGGCCGCCGCCGCGGCGGTCTCGGCCGAGGACCTGGCGGGCGACGGGCGCCGGGCGCGGCGGCTGCGGGCCGCTGCGGAGGCGGAGGCGCAGGTCGCCCAGCAGGCGGCCGACGAGCAGGGCGGCGGCGCGGAGGAGCGGCCGTACGCGGACCAGGCCGGCCAAGCGGGCCAGGCGGATCGAGCCGACCAGGCTGGGCCCGCGGACCAGGAGCCCGCCGCGGACCCGTACGCGGCGGTGCCGCAGCAGCAGTACGGCGAGTGGGACGCCCAGCCGGACGCCCAGCCGTACGCGGGCGCGGGCTACGGCCAGTACCAGGGCGACCAGTACGCGGGCGACCAGTACGCGGGCGACCAATACCAGGGCGACCAGTACCAGGGCGGTGACTACTCCGGCGCCGGCTATCAGGGCGACCCGTACGGCCAGGGCCAGTACGCGCAGGGGCAGTACGGCCAGGACCCGTACGCACAAGGGCAGTACGCCCAAGGCCAGGCCCAGGGCCAAGGCCAGGACCAGGGCCAGTACCCGGCGGACCCGTACGCGGGCGGCCAGTACGCCGATCCGTACGCCTACGACCAGCAGCAGCCCTACGCCGACGGCGGCACGTACCCCCAGCAGCCGCAGGACGACACGACGTACGGCGGCGCCGACCCCGAGGCCCGCCGCGACGGGAGCGAGCAGCAGCGATGAACCGCACCATCCTGTCCCTGATCGGCGCCGCCACGGCGCTCGCGGCCATCACCGGCGTCGCCTCGCTGACCGCGGGGTCCTCCGACGACACGGCACCGGCGGCCAAGGCGGCCACCAGGCTGCCCGTCGAGCGCTCCACGCTCCTGTGCCCGACGCCCACCTCCTCGGACGTGGGCACCACTACCTACACCGCGTTCACCCCCAAGGGGACGGGCGCGCAGGGCACGAAGAAGGTGACCGCCGGACTGCTGCCCGCCCAGGGCCCGGAAGACGAGCAGCCGGAAGACGAGCAGAAGGACACCCAAAACAAGCAGAAGGACAAGCAAGGCACCCAGAAGGACAAGGCGAACGAGCCCGTCGTACCTCTGAAGGAGCCGGGGAAGCCGGTCACCGCCGAGACCGACCGCTCGGACGCCCCCGCGCTGATCGGCACCGCCGACGGTCTCCTGGCCCCCGGCTGGACCGTGCAGCAGACCACCACCGTGGCCGCGGGCAGCGGGCGCGGTGTGCTGGGCACCACCTGCAGCGCGCCCGACACGGACTTCTGGTTCCCCGGCGCCAGCACCGCCAAGGACCGGCAGGACTATGTGCACCTGACCAACCCGGACGACAGCGCGGCCGAGGTGGACCTCAAGCTCTACGGCGAGAACGGCCGGCTCAAGCCCTCGACCGACGAGGCGATCACGGTCCCGGGCCGGTCCACCGTCCCGGTGCTGCTCTCCACCCTGACGGACGTGGACGCGACCGACGCGACCCTCAGGGTGTCGGCGCGCTCCGGCCGGGTCGGGGCGACCGTACAGGCGGTGGACGAGTCGTTCGGCAGCGACTGGCTCCCGGCCTCGGCCGAGCCGTCGGGCAGCGTGGTGCTGCCCGGCATCCCGGCGGACGCGACCGACGTGCGCCTGGTCGTCTACGCGCCCGGCTCGGACGACGCGGACCTGAAGGTGCGGCTGGCCGGGCGGAGCAGCTCGATCACCCCGGCCGGACATGAGTCGCTGCACGTCAAGAGCGGGATGACGGCATGGGCCGACTTCGGGAACCTCACCGGGGGCGAGCCGGGCTCCCTTGTGCTCACCCCTGAGGGCGGGGCGGGCCGGGCCGCCCCGGTCGTGGCCGCGCTGCGGGTGACCCGCGGCAAGGGGACCAACCAGGAGACGGCCTTCATCCCCGCCACCACGAGCATCGAACGGAACGCCACCGCCGCCGACAACCGCTCCAAGGGCTCGACGCTGTCCCTGGTGGCGCCGAACGCGTCGGCGAAGGTGCGGGTCACCGCGTCGGCCGGGAGCGGCGGCGGCACCCCCGTCAGCAAGACGTACGACGTCAAGGGCGGCACCACGATGGCCGTGGAGCCGCCGCGCCCGGCCTCGGGCAAGGGCGGATACGCAGTGACGGTCGAGCGGGTCTCGGGCGGGCCGGTGTACGCGTCCCGGATGCTGGCGCTGCCCCAGGGCGGCGTTCCGATGTTCACGATCCAGGCGCTGCCCGACGACCGGAGCACGGTCGAGGTCCCGACGGCGCGCCGGGACCTGTCGCTGCTCAACGACGGGAAGCAGTGAATCTCCGGTGAGTTCGGGACAGCCGACACGCCACAGGACGCGGGGGTGCTCGGGCCCAAACACCACAAAAACAGAAGCACCGCCACCCCCCCCGCGGTGGTGCGGGCCCGCGCCCATGAGCCGTACGCTCCGGTGGGCGCCCGGTCAGTGCCCGGTCAGCGCCCGGTCGGCGGCGTCAGCCGGCCAGCGCGGCGCGCGCCAGGCGGGCGGTCTCGGACGGGGTCTTGCCGACCTTCACGCCCGCGGCCTCCAGGGCCTCCTTCTTCGCCTGCGCGGTGCCGGAGGACCCGGACACGATCGCACCGGCGTGGCCCATGGTCTTGCCCTCGGGCGCGGTGAAGCCCGCCACATAGCCGACGACCGGCTTGGTGACATTGGCCTTGATGAAGTCCGCGGCCCGCTCCTCCGCGTCGCCACCGATCTCGCCGATCATCACGATCAGGTCGGTGTCGGGGTCGGCCTCGAAGGCGGCCAGGGCGTCGATGTGGGTGGTGCCGATGATCGGGTCACCGCCGATGCCGACGCAGGACGAGAAGCCGATGTCGCTCAGCTCGTACATCATCTGGTAGGTCAGCGTGCCGGACTTCGACACGAGACCGATCCGGCCCGGCTTGGTGATGTTGGCCGGGATGATGCCCGCGTTCGACTGACCCGGCGTGATCAGACCCGGGCAGTTCGGGCCGATGATGCGGGTCTTGTTGCCCTTCTGGCCGGCGTAGGCCCAGAAGTTGGCGGTGTCGTGGACCGCGATGCCCTCGGTGATCACGACGGCGAGCGGAATCTCGGCGTCGATCGCCTCGATGACCGCGTCCTTGGTGAACTTCTCCGGGACGAAGATGACGGTGACATCGGCGCCGGTGGCCTCGATGGCCTCCTTGACGGTGCCGAAGACCGGTACCTCGGTGCCGTCGAAGTCGACCTTCGTACCGGCCTTGCGCGGGTTCACACCACCGACGATGTTGGTGCCCGAGGCGAGCATCCGACGGGTGTGCTTCTGGCCCTCGGAGCCGGTCATCCCCTGGACGATGACCTTGCTTTCCTTGGTGAGGAAGATAGCCATGGTGTTGGTGACCTGTTCCCTTACTTCGCAGCCGCGAGCTCGGCGGCGCGCTCGGCCGCTCCGTCCATGGTGTCCACCTGCTGCACGAGCGGGTGGTTGGCGTCGGTGAGGATCTTGCGACCCAGCTCCGCGTTGTTGCCGTCGAGGCGCACGACGAGCGGCTTGGTGACCTCTTCGCCCTTGGACTTCAGCAGTTCCAGGGCCTGGACGATGCCGTTGGCCACGGCGTCACAGGCGGTGATGCCGCCGAAGACGTTGACGAAGACGGACTTGACATCCGGGTCGCCGAGGATGATCTCCAGGCCGTTGGCCATCACCTCGGCGGAGGCGCCGCCGCCGATGTCGAGGAAGTTGGCGGGCTTGACGCCACCGTGGTTCTCACCGGCGTACGCGACGACGTCGAGGGTCGACATGACCAGACCCGCGCCGTTGCCGATGATGCCGACTTCGCCCTCGAGCTTGACGTAGTTGAGGCCCTTGGCCTTGGCGGCCGCCTCGAGGGGGTTGGCCGCGGCCTTGTCCTCGAGCGCCTCGTGCTCCGGCTGGCGGAAGGCGGCGTTCTCGTCCAGCGAGACCTTGCCGTCCAGGGCGATGATCTTGCCCTCGCCCGTCTTGACCAGCGGGTTGACCTCGACGAGGAGGGCGTCCTCCGCGATGAAGACCTTCCACAGGGTCTGCAGGACCTCGGCGGTCTGGTCGGCGATGTCGGCCGGGAACTTCGCCGCGGCGACGATCTCGTCGGCCTTCTCCTTGGTCACGCCTTCGATGGCATCGACCGGGATCTTGGCAAGCGCCTCGGGGTTCTGCTCGGCGACCACCTCGATCTCCACGCCGCCCTCGACGGAGGCCATGGCGAGGAAGGTGCGGTTGGTACGGTCCAGCAGGAAGGAGACGTAGTACTCCTCCTTGATGTCCGCGGTCTGGGCCAGCATCACCTTGTGGACCGTGTGGCCCTTGATGTCCATGCCCAGGATCTGGGTGGCCTTGGCGACCGCGTCATCCGCGTCGGAGGCCAGCTTGACGCCACCGGCCTTACCGCGGCCGCCGACCTTGACCTGCGCCTTGACGACCGCGCGGCCGCCCAGTCGCTCGGTCACCTCGCGCGCCGCCTCAGGCGTGTCGATGACTTCACCGGCCAGCACCGGTACACCGTGCTTGGCGAAGAGGTCCCTCGCCTGGTATTCGAACAGGTCCACGCGCGTCCGTCCCTTTTCCTGGAAATCGCGGTTCGTTGTCTGCGCGGGCGTGCCGCGGTGGCAGCGTGAGGACGCGATCTTTGACGAGGCGGCACACGTGCGCCGGGTACGCGGCATGTCCGTCTCGCAGGTTATCCCCGCAGGACCTGCGTCCCTAAATCGCAGATCACACTGGCGCGGTGATTACGGTCACAGATCGCGACCATACCCACCTATCTTTGTACAGCCGTGCTGCTCGGAGGGGGAAATGCCGATCGGGCGGCCCCCTCCCCAACGAGGGCCGCCCGATCGGTCAAGCAGATGCCGTACGGCGTACAGCAGGTGGTGTCATCAGATGTTCAGCCCGCCGAGGCCGTCAACACCATCGATGCCGTCGATGCCGTCGACGGTGGGCAGGTCGGCCGGGACGGTGGGCAGCTCCGCGGGCACGGTCGGCAGGTCCGCGGGCACGGCGGACAGGTCAGCCGGAACCGCCGGAAGGTCCGCCGGAACGGTCGGCAGGTCCGCCGGAACGGTCGGCAGGTCCGCCGGAACCGCCGGAAGGTCCGCGGGGACGCTCGGCAGGTCAGCCGGAACCGTCGGCAGGCCCGTGGCCGGAACCGCCGGGAGGTCCGCCGGGACCGAGGGGACACCCGGCAGGGTCGGCAGGGTCGGCAGAACCGGCAGGCCCGGGATGTTGGCGGCGTCCGTCAGGTCGGTCAGGTCGCCGGGCAGCGACGGGACCAGGGTCCGGGCGCCCGCGACCGTGTTGCCGACGACGATCTGCCCGTCGGCGGTCACGGTCATGGTCAGGCCCTGCACGAGCAGCACACTGTCGCCGGCCACGCCCGTCGCGCCGTCCTGGGCGCCGTTGGCCAGGTTCTGGGCGTACGGGGCGACCTGCAGGTACACATCGTCGGCCAGCATGCCGGCGTCACCGACGGTCTGCTGGGCCACAGGGGTCGCCTTGCCCACGACGTCGTTCCCGGCCGGGGGCAGCTCGCCCGGGGCGATGGAACCGGCGGTCGCCTGGGCGTCGCCCACGGCGCGCTGCGCCTTGCCGGCCAGCTCCTCCGGACGGACACCCGCGCCGGAGAGGGCGGCGAGCAGGTTGTCGGCCGAGCCGGGGGTGGCGGGCAGCTCAGGGGTGGCCGGGACAGTCGGCAGCTCGCCCGGGACGGAGGGGAGGGCAGGCACCGAGGGAGTGGCGGGCACGGACGGCAGCGAGCCGAGGCCGGGGAGCTGCGGGACGACGCCGGGCACCTCGCCGGTGGGCAGGTCGACGCCGCCGGTGACCTTCTTGGCGGCCTTCTGCGCCTTCTTGACGGTCTTCTTGGCCTTCTTGACAGTCTTCGCCGGGTCGACCTTGTCGGTGGCACCGCCCGCGACGCCGTCGGTCAGACCGTCGGTCAGGCCGGTCACATCGCCGACGCCCGGCAGGGCGCCCTTCGCGGCGCCGGTTACCTGCGAGGCCGCGCCGTCCACGGTGGCCTTGGCGCCGTCCACGGCCTTGCCGGCGGCACCGGTGACCTTGGAGGTGTCGGCCACGCCGTTGGTCACGTCCTTGACGCCGTCGGTCGGCAGCGTGTCCCCGGCGGTCTTGGCGGCGCCGCCGACGGTGCTGGTGACGCTGTCGGTGGACGGGACCTCGGGGAGGGTGTCCGCGTTGGCGGCGGCGGTACCGAGGGCCCAGATGCCGGTGGCGGCAGCGGCGACGAGGATGGAACGGCGGATGTTGTTACGCATGAGGGGGAAGTCCTTCGAATTCAGGGGGATGTTCGGACGGGCAGACCTGACCCGCCCCCGCGCGGCAGGTCTCAAGCAGACGGAGTGGAGGTCTGCCCTATCCGGGGAATTCGAGGACTTCGTTGAACCGCTCACGCGTGGGCGCGGAGCTCTCGGCGCGTACGGCGCCGGGGCGCAGCCAGTGGCTCGCCTGACCGCCGGGCACCAGGGCGGCATGGGTGTCCCCGCCACGGGGGGCGCCGCTGTCGCTGGTGCACTGGGCGACGGCCCCCGCCGGAGGACCGGCGGGGAAGGGGAAGGGAAGCGGCGCCGGAACGCCGTCGCCCTGGGCCGGGCCGTGCGCCGCCCGTACGACCGGGGTCCGGTCGTGATCGGCGACGGTGCGCGGCGCGGTCACGGCCGACCGCGGGGCCGTGGGCCCCATACGGGTGGCGGCGCGCGCGGCCTGGTGTCCGGATGCCTTGTCGCCCTTGGCCTGGTGGCCGTCGGACGGCTGCTGAGCAGGCACGGAACCGCTCGGACCGGTGTCGTCGCCCGCCCCGCCGAGCACGTCGGATGGCAGGTGGACGGGCAGAGACGAGCCCGTCTGGTCCAGCAGGTCGGTGACCGGCTCGGTGAGCTCCCGGGTCTGCTCCTCCACCGGCCGTACGGCATCCCGCACGGTGTCGTCGGCGACCTGCGCCGCGTCGTCGGTGGCCTTCGTGGCCTGGGCGGCGTCGTTCGTGTGCCGCTCTACGGCGTCGTCGGCGCTGTCCGTGTCGAGCAGCCCGGAGGTGGCCGACGAATCGACCGCCCCGCCCGTGTCCGTACGGTCCGCGGCGTGCGCGCTGCCCCCGAAGAGGAACGCGAGCGCCAGGAAACCCCCGAGGAACAGCGCCGCCAGCAGCGCCCGCCGCGCGGCCGCGGTGCGCGGCAGGCGCACTGCGACAGGCGTGGCGGACACAGCAGACAAGATCGGAGGCCTTCCCAGACGTACGGGCATACGGGCATACGGAACAGGGCGAAGCAGAGTTGGATCGACCAATCGGAAGGTCAGATTCACTTCCTGGGCGATGGGTTGATCCTTGCACGACGGGCGGGGGGCGGCGCAACCCCCCGGCGACGGTTACAGCTCCTTGTCCGGTATGGGTAGTTGACGCTTTTCGATTGCCGCGGCCATAACGTCCGGGAAGAGATCGGGGGTGCAGGCGAAGGCGGGCGCGCCGAGCGCGGCGAGCGCCGCGGCGTGCTCCCGGTCATAGGCGGGCGCGCCCTCGTCGGACAGCGCGAGCAGCGCGACGAACTGCACACCGGACGCCTTCATCGCCGCGACCCGGCCCAGCATCTCGTCGCGTATGCCGCCCTCGTACAGATCGCTGATCAGCACGACCACGGTGTCGGCGGGGCGGGAGATCTGCGACTGGCAGTACGCGAGCGCCCGGTTGATGTCCGTGCCGCCGCCGAGCTGGGTGCCGAAGAGCACGTCCACCGGGTCGTCCAGCTCCTCCGTCAGATCCACGACGGCGGTGTCGAAGACGACGAGGCGGGTGGCGAGGGAGCGCATCGAGGCGAGTACGGCGCCGAAGACGGAGGCGTAGACGACGGACGCGGCCATCGACCCCGACTGGTCGATGCACAGGATCACGTCCTTCTTCACCCCGCGCGCCGCGCGCCCGTATCCGATCAGCCGTTCGGGGACGACGGTGCGGTGCTCGGGGAGGTAGTTCTTCAGGTTCGCGCGGATGGTGCGGTCCCAGTCGATATCGCGGTGACGTGGGCGGCTGGTCCGGGCGGTGCGGTCGAGGGCGCCGGTGAGGGTGGCGCGGGTGCGGGTGGCCAGCCGCTTCTCCAGGTCCTCCACGACCTTGCGGACGACGGCGCGGGCGGTGGTCTTGGTCGTCTCCGGCATCGCCTTGTTGAGCGAGAGCAGGGTCCCGACGAGGTGGACGTCCGCCTCCACGGCCTCCAGCATCTCGGGCTCAAGCAGCAGGGCGGACAGGCCGAGCCGGTCGATGGCGTCGCGCTGCATGACCTGGACCACGGAGGTGGGGAAGTATCGGCGGATGTCGCCGAGCCAGCGCGCCACTTGGGGCGCGGAGCCGCCGAGCCCGGCCGCGCGCGGACCGCTCCCCGGGGAGCCGCCACGGGCGGTGGCGGCGGCACCGCCGCCGGGGCCCGTCCCGTCGCCCGCGCCGTAGAGCGCTTCGAGCGTGCGGTCCATCGCGGCGTCCTGCCCGCTCAGGGCGCATCCGGTCCCGTCGCCGCCCTGCCCGCCGAGCACCAGCCGCCAGCGGCGCAGCCGCTCGTCCGTGGCTTCCCCGGTCGCCCCGGTCTCCCCGGTCATCCGGCCCCCTCCGACACGTGGTTGTGATGGCTGCTGTGGCTTGGGTGTCCGTCGTCGAGGCCCAGAAGAAGGCGGACCGCTGGCAGGGCGGCCGCCCCCCGCCCCTCGTCCAGAGCGGGCCCGAACCCGGGCGCGGGCGGGCCCCCGACCGGCCGCGGTCCGTCACCCGCCGCCGGTCCACGGCGGACCAACTCGCCGAGCGTGCGGCGCACCCCCGCGTCGTACGCCGCGAACGTGCGCCGCAGCAGCGGCAGTACGTCCGTGAACGCCTCCGCCGGAACACCCGTGAGCCAGCCGTCGAGCAGGCCCAGCAGCCGTTCGTCATGGACCAGCAGCATCCCGCCACCCGCACCACCGCCCACGAACCCCTCGATCCAGGCCGCCGCTTCGACGGGCGCGGTCCCGGGCGAAAGCACCAGTCCCATCAGCCGGGCCGCCTCTCCCTCGGCCAGCCGGCCGTCGTCCAGGAGCAGCCGCGCGGCCCGCCCACGGATCAGCCCGGAGACCCCGTCACGTCCGGCAAGCGCGCGCAACACGCCGAGCCAGCGAACCCGCAGCCCAACGCCGCTGCTCGGGCTGCTCGGGCTGCTCGGCCCCCCGGGGCCGCTAGGGTCGGCCGGGCCGCCCAAGCCGCCCCCGCCGCTCGGGGCGGTCGAGTCCGCATGGCCGCGGTCCCCGCCGCCCGGGTCGGCCGGGCCGCCCACGTCGCCCCCGCCACCCGCGCCCTCCGGGCGGCCCTCACCGCCCGCGCCGACCAGACCACCCCCGCCGCCCAGACCGCCCGGACCGGCCGAGCCCACTTCGGCGCGCTCCGTGCCGCCCGCACCGATCTCCGCCAGCAGGCCGACCGCCTGGTGCACGGCCTCCATGTGGCCGCGCATTTCCGTGGCCCCGTCCGTGTCGAGGCCGAAGCAGGCGGGCGGCAGGCCGACCAGGGCGCGTTCGGCCAGGCCCACGGCGACCTCGGCCAGGGCGGCGGTGTCCGTGCCGCGTACGTCGCCGTAGCGCACCGAGCGGACGAGCGCGGGCAGGGCCTGGGCGAGATGGCCGACGTCCGCGTCGAGGGCGGCGCGGTCGGCGAGCGCGCGCATCACGACCGGGAGCGCGTCGGGGAGCCCGGCGAGCAGACAGCGCTCGGCCAGGTCAGTGACCTCGCCGAGGCCCGTGGCGTCCACCGCCTTGGCCTCCGCCCTCGTCGTGGCGGCCGACAGCACGGTGGTGCCCCACACCCCCGCCTCGGCGACCCGCACCGACAGCTCCGGCTCCCAGCACAGCCGCCATGTCTCCCGGAACGTGCCGGTGCTGGCGCGCGAGGCGGCCGGGGTCCCCCAGTCGACGCCGAGCAGCCGCAGCCGGTGCAGCATGCGGCTGCGCGCGGCGTCGGTCTCCTTGCGCAGGTCCAGCTCCAGCTCGCGGTCAAGGGCCTCCGGTTTGAGCCGCAACGAACGCTGGGTGCGCGTCAGATCCCGCTGGAGCGGAGTGGCGGGCGCCGACTCGGGCACCTCGCCAAGGACGTCCCCGACGACCAGCCGGTCATGGACGAGCGCGAGCGGCACATCGGAGCCCTCGCACATCACCGCCCGCACCGCGTCCATGGTCTCGGCGAGCCCGGCCAGCGGCCGGCCGCGCATGGCGGCCAGGGTCTCGGCGAGCCGTACGGCCTCGATGACATGGGCGGACGAGACGGCGAAGTCCTCGGCGCGCAGCAGCCCGGCGACCTTGGTCAGCCAGCGCTCCAGCGGGCGGTCCGCGGCGTGAAAGAGATGGCTGTACCAGCCGGGGGAAGCGATCCCCGCGCCGTAGCCGCTGTGCCGGGCCAGCCGACGATGTGTCCACGGCACCCAGCTGAGCTCGACCTTGACCTTCGGCAGCCCCTTGAGGAGGCCGCGATCGGCCGTTGCGGTCGTCCGCTCCGCCAGCGCCGGAACGTGCCAGGCCCCGCACACGACGGCGACCCGGTCCCCGAACTCCCGCCGCGCCTCGCGCAGCCGCAGCCGCATCTGGGCCTCGCGCGCGGCGTCGTGCTCATGTCCGCCGTGGCCGTACTCGGCGCGGAGCGCGGCCATGGCTTCGCCGAGCGCGGCGAACGAAGCGACGGCCCCGGTCCCGGTCCCAGCTCCCGTCCCACCTACGCCGTCTACCCCGTCCGCCGGCCCCGCGCCGCCCGTCGTATCCGCGCCCGGGCCCAGGCCACGGTGCTCGACGACGTCCTCCCACCACCGCTCCGGCTCCTCGTATCCCGCGGCCTCCGCGAGCACCGCGAGCGGATCCACCCGCAGCCGCCCGGCCGGACCCTCGTCCGATGCCTCGGCCTCCCCATCCGCGCCCGTACGGGACGCCATGGCCAGGGAGTTCGTCGCCGGGAGGTCGATGAACCGTACGGGGACGCCGCGGGACAGGGCCCACTGGATGGCCACCCACTCCGGCGAGAACTCGGCCAGCGGCCAGAACGCGGCCTGCCCCGGCTCGCCCACCGCATGGGCGAGCAGGGCCACGGGGGGCCGCATGCCCTCCTCCGCGGCGAAGTCGACGAGCGCGTCCGCCTCCGGTGGCCCCTCGATGAGCACGGCGCCGGGCTCGCATGCGTCGAGCGCCGCCCGTACCGCCCGCGCGGAGCCCGGGCCGTGGTGCCGTACACCCAGGAGCAGCGGCCACGGCGGCTCGGCCGGCACCGCCCGAGGGGCGGGCGGGGGCGCCGCGCGGTCCTGGGTGGCGGCGGCACTCACGCGCTCACCTCGCGGCACGCGCGGTAGAAGTCCTTCCAGCCGTCGCGCTCGCGGACCACCGTCTCCAGGTACTCCTGCCAGATGACGCGGTCCGCCGCCGGGTCGCGGACCACCGCGCCCAGGATGCCCGCGGCCACGTCGCCCGCCCGCAGGACGCCGTCACCGAAGTGGGCGGCGAGTGCGAGTCCGCCGGTGACCACGGAGATCGCCTCGGCCGTCGACAGCGTGCCCGACGGCGACTTGAGCTTCGTGCGCCCGTCCTCCGTCGTCCCTCCCCGCAGCTCGCGGAAGACCGTGACCACCCGGCGGATCTCGGCCACGCCCTCGGGAGCCGGCGGCAGGTCCAGCGAGCGGCCGAGCTGGGCCACCCGGCGGGCCACGATGTCGACCTCCTCCTCCGCGGTCGCGGGCAGCGGCAGCACGACCGTGTTGAACCGGCGGCGCAGGGCGCTGGACAGTTCGTTGACCCCCCGGTCGCGGTCGTTGGCCGTGGCGATCAGGTTGAAGCCGCGGACCGCCTGGACCTCCTCCCCCAGCTCCGGGATCGGCAGGGTCTTCTCCGAGAGGACGGTGATCAGCGTGTCCTGGACGTCGGCCGGGATACGGGTCAGCTCCTCCACGCGCGCGGTCATGCCCTCGGCCATCGCCCGCATCACCGGGCTCGGCACCAGCGCCTTGCGGCTGGGGCCGTGGGCGAGCAGCTGGGCGTAGTTCCAGCCGTAGCGGATGGCTTCCTCGGGCGTGCCCGCGGTGCCCTGGACCAGCAACGTCGAATCGCCGCTGACCGCCGCCGCCAGATGCTCGGAGACCCACGTCTTGGCCGTGCCGGGCACCCCCAGCAGGAGCAGCGCGCGGTCGGTGGCGAGGGTCGTGACGGCGACCTCGATGATGCGGCGGGGCCCCACGTACTTGGGCGTGATCACGGTGCCGTCCGGCAACGTGCCGCCGAGCAGGTACGTCGCGACCGCCCACGGCGACAGGCGCCAGCGGGCGGGCCGCGGGCGGTCGTCGGCCGCGGCGAGCGCCTTGAGCTCGTCCGCGAAGGCGTCCTCGGCGTGCGGGCGCAGGGCCTCGCCCCCGGCGGCCCCCGGCGTGCCGTCGTCGGCGGCTTGGGCGGCTTGGGCTGCCTGGGCTGCCTGGGCTGCCTGGGTGGCAGCGTCGGCATTGGCAGCGTCGGCGGCGTCGGTGCCGCCGCGGATCTGGGCGGTCTCAGCGGTCTCGTCTCCGCTGGGCACAGGCACGGTCACAGCTCCCCCACGACTCGTCTCTCCGTCCGTTTCCGGACCCATCCACCACCCTGCACCACACCACTGACAACCAGCCCGCCCGCCAACGAACTCGCAGGTCAAGGCGGTTGTCAGTGGGTGCCCGTACCGTCGAGGACATGAATGCGCAGGGGGAACGCTGGACGGCGGAGCAGGTGCTGGCCCTGGCTCCTGACGCCGCTTCACGCAAGGCGGGCGGCAAGCTCGCCGCGCCCGGCCCGTGGTCGGGCGCGGGGGCGCACGGCCGGGGTGTGTGGGGGCTGTGCGCGGGCAGCGGCAGCAAGCCGTATCAGACGGTCGTCGACCTGGACGGACCGGGCTATCGCTGCAGCTGCCCGAGCCGGAAGTTCCCGTGCAAGCACGCGCTCGGGCTGCTGCTCCTGTGGGCGGGCGGCGGGGGTGTTCCGGAGGTCGAGGGGCCGCCCGAGTGGGCCGGGCAGTGGCTCGGCGAGCGTCGGGAGCGCGCCGAGCGCGCGGCGTCCGCGGCCGTCGCCGGGGCCACGGACGGAGCCGCCGGAGCCGACGGAGCCGCTGGGGGGCGGAAGGAGCCGGGCAGCGTCGCCGATCCGGAGGCGGCCCGGCGGCGGGCCGAGCGGCGCACCCAGCGCATCGCCGCGGGCGCCATCGAACTGGAGCAGCGCCTGGCGGATCTGCTCCGCGAGGGCCTGGCCGGCGCCGACCACGCCGGTTACGCGACATGGGACGAGACGGCCGCGCGCATGGTGGACGCGCAGGCGCCCGGTCTGGAGGCGCGGGTGCGGGAGCTGGGCGCCATCCCGTCCTCGGGGCCGGGCTGGCCCGCGCGCCTGCTGGAGGAGTGCGCCCTGCTCCACCTGCTGAACCAGGGCTTCTTGCGGCTGGACCGGCTCCCGGAGGCGCTGGCCACCACGACCCGCTCGCGCGTCGGCCTCACCACGACCACGGCCGAGCTGCTGGCCTCCGACACCGCCGTCCGGGACCGCTGGCTCGTCCTCGGCCAGCAGGACAGCGCCGACGGCAAGCTGACGACGCGCCGGATCTGGCTGCGCGGCCAGGACACGGGCCGCACGGCCCTGCTGCTCTCCTTCGGCGCGGCCGGGCACTCCCCCGAGCTGGCCCTGCCGGTCGGCATCGTGCTGGACGCCGACCTCACGTACTACCCGGCCGGGCGGCCGCTGCGCGCCGCGCTCGGCACCCGCCGCCCGGACCCGCCGTCCCCCGTACCGTCGCCTGCGGCGCCGCCCTCGCCCGCGGCGCCGCCGGTGCCTCCGGGGAGTGACATCGACTCGGCCCTGGCCGCGTACGGGGACGCGCTGCGCGAGGACCCCTGGCTGGACGCCTGGCCGGTCGTCCTCGCGGGGGTGACCCCGATCCCGGGCGGCGAGGAAGGCTGGCAGCTGGCGGACGCCCGGACCGGCTCCGCCCTGCCGATCGACCCCCGGTGCTTGGGGCGTACGGACCTGTGGCAGCTGACCGCGATCTCGGGCGGCCGTCCCGTCACGGTCTTCGGCGAATGCGGCCACCGCGGGTTCGCGCCGATCACCACCTGGGATCCGGCCCCCGTCCCGCTCCAGAGCCCGTCCGGCACCGGATCGACACCGTATGGAGGCAGGCCGTGAGCACCACCGCACCCTGGGACGACCTGGTCGCCGCCGCCCTGCTCGGCACCGAGCGCCGCACCCCGCCCATCACCCCGCGCCCCGGCCAGGACGCGCCTGCCGCCCTGCTGGACGCCGCCGCGCTCAGCACCGTACGGCGGCGGGCCGGGTTGCGCCCCGCCGCCTCCCGGCAGGCTCCCGCCCCCGCGCCCGAGGACCCGCGCCCGCCGCTTCCGCCGGCCGCCCGCAGCCGGCTGGCCATGCTGCTGGCCGGCCGCTCGGCCCCCGGCAGCGGCCGGCGCTCCGCGCCCGACCTCGCCGAACTGCTCCCGCAGTGGCTCGCCATGGCCAACCAGTACGGCTACCGCGCGCCTGACGCCCTCCTCCCGGCCCTGTTGGACGCGGCCCGCGCGCGCACCGATCTGCGCCCGGAGGCGCTGACGCTCGGCGGGGCGCGAGTCCTGTGGCTGGCCCGGCTGAACCCGGAATGGAGGTTCGCGCTCCGCGGCGGCGGTGCCGGGCGGGCGGCGGAAGCATTGGCGGCGGTGCACGCGGCTGCGGCTGCTGATGCGTCAGCAGCGCCGGGCTCCCGCGATGCTGCCGCGGGCGCGGCCCCCGTGACGCCGGGCCCCGCGGCGACGGGTCCCGCGGGCACGGCCCGGGGGGCGCCGGGCGCCTCGACTGCGCCCGGCCCCAAGCCCGCCGTCCCCGCCGGTACCATCGCCGAACCGGTTGCCGAAGAAGCTGCCGTGCCCCGGCCCAGCAGCCCGGCCACACCAGGCGACGCCACCACACCCGACCCGGCCGGTCCCGATGGTCCCGCCACGCCCGCGCCCCCGTCCGCCCCCGGCGACACGTTCGCTGTCCCGGCCGATACCGCCGACACCACCCCGGCCGGTCCCGCCGCCGAAGGGGTTACCGAAGTAGCTGCCGTGCCCCGGCCCGGCGACACGGGCACGCCAGGCGAGACCACCACGTCCGACCCGGCCGGTCCCGGTGGTCCCGCGCCCGGCGATACGTTCGCTGTCCCGCCCGATACCACCGCCGAACCGGTTGCCGAAGTAGCTGCCGTGCCCCAGCCCGGCAGCCCGGCCACACCAGGCGACGCCACCACACCCAACCCGGCCGGTCCCGATGGTCCCGCCACGCCCGCGCCCCCGTCCGCCCCCGGCGACACGTCCACACCCGAGTCAGGCGACGCCACCACGCCTGGCGCCGCGGCGGCCCGCGATACCCCGGCGGGCGTGCCCGTCGACATACAGCGCCAGTGGGAGGAGGGCCTGTTCGCCGAGCGGGTCTCGCTGCTGGCGGTGGTGCGCCACCGCGACCCGGAGCTCGGCCTCGCGCTGCTCGGCGGCTCCTGGTCCATGGAGCGCGCCGAGGACCGGCTGATGTTCCTGGACTCGCTCCGCGACGATCTCTCGCCGTCCGACGAGCCGTTCCTGGAACAGGCCCTGACCGACCGCAGCCGGAACGTCCGGGCCACGGCCGCCGAGTTGCTGTCCGCCCTCCCCGGCTCGGCGCTGGCCTCGCGGATGGCCGAGCGGTCCAGGGCCTGTGTCTCCCTCACCGCCGGGGTCATCGCCATCGAGGCGCCGGCCGAATGCGACGGCGGCATGCAGCGCGACGGCGTCGTGGCCAAGCCCCCTTCGGGGCGCGGCGAGCGCGCATGGTGGTTCGGTCAGTTGGTGGAGGCGACCCCGCTGGAGCGCTGGAGCGACTGGTTCGGCGGGCGTGGCGCGGCCGAGATCGTGACGCTGCCGGTCGCCGACGGCTGGCAGGCGGACCTTCAGGCGGCGTGGTGCCGGGCGGCCGTCCGCCAGCGGAATGTGGAGTGGTCCCGCGCCCTGCTCGGCGTGCCGTCCGCACCGCCCGCCGCCACGCCCACCACCCCGACCGCCCCGGGCTCGCCGGGCGGGGCCGCCCCGCCCACCGCCGCGTCCTGGCGCGACCCGGCGAAGCTGCTGTCCGCCCTGCCGGCAGCCGAACGGGCCGAGTGGGTCGCGGACTTCATCGCGGCCCATGGGCTGTCCGACGCCTTCCGGCTGCTGGGCGTGTGCGCGGTGCCATGGGCCGAGCCGCTGGGCCGGGCGGTCGTGGACGCGCTCGACATCGCCCGTGACGCGGGCAGCTACCCATGGAGCTTCAGCGGCGTGATGGGGCTGGCCGAGCGCTGTCTGGACCCGGACCAGGCCGACCGGTTGGAAGTCCTCACCGCGATATCGGACGAGCCTGCGGACGGCTCGCCCGGCGCCGGGGGCTACTGGTCGGAGGCGTTCCAGCGCCTGGTGGGCACGCTCCGGCTGCGCGCCGCGATGCGCCACGAGCTCGAACCACCACCTGGCGCAGCGCCAACCGGCACAGCGCCGACTCACCCGGCGGCGACTGGCCCGACGGCGAACCACCCGGCGGCGCCAGGCCCGACGGCGAACCACCCGGCGGAGACCGGCCCAGCACCCACCGGCCCAGCACCCACCGGTCCGGCGCCAACCAGCCCGGCGCCGACGCACGGGGCGTCAATCGGCCCGGCGGCGACCCACCCGGCCCCGGCCCATCCGGCGGCGCCAGGCCCGGCACCGACCGGTCCGGCACCGGCCCCCTAGCGCCGCGTCAGCCGGCCCATCCGGCGCCTTGCGCGCTGACCACACCAGGGCGCCGGCTTCGCCATCGGGGCGCCCTTGGGCCGCTGCGACCGGCCCGCTGGCTGCTGGGCGAACCTCGGCCGACGCGGCATCAGTCGGTCGGTCGTGCTGACCGCGCAAGGCGCCGGATGGGCCGGCTGACGCGGGCGCGGCGCCGTAGCGCGGGCGCGGCGCCGTAGCGGTCGGCCGGGCGGCACGGGATCCGTTTCGGCGGCGCCGTGCCGGGCGCGAGGTGCGGCCACACGCGCGGCCCGCGCGGCCCGCGCGCACCGCGGGGTTACGCGGCCACCGGCCGTACGTTCGCTCTGACCCACTCCACGATCGAGGTGGTCGTGGCCCCCGGGGTGAAGATCTCGGCCACCCCCTGCTCCTTCAGCAGCGGGATGTCCGCCTCGGGGATGATGCCGCCGCCGAACACCTTGATGTCCTCCGCGTCGCGCTCCCGCAGCAGCTCAAGCACCTTCGCGAAGAGCGTCATATGGGCGCCGGAGAGGATGGACAGCCCGATCGCGTCGGCGTCCTCCTGGATCGCGGTGTCGACGATCTGCTCGGGCGTCTGGTGGAGGCCGGTGTAGATGACCTCCATGCCCGCGTCCCGCAGCGCCCGCGCGATGACCTTCGCCCCGCGGTCGTGACCGTCGAGCCCAGGCTTGGCCACCACCACACGGATCGGACCGGTCACACCCATCGCAGCCTCCATGTCGTCATCCCTCGCGGTGCGTCGCGCGCGGATCTCGCGGACCGCCGTCGCGGGACGCGAACGTGAACGAACGTTATCTACAGCATCCCGCACGCAGCAGTTTCACGGCGCGCGGCAAGGGGGAAATCACACATGGGACACATTCACCTCGGCCGCACCCACCTCCGCCTCGACCACCGCGAGGCGGTTCCACGCATCGGGCCGGCCACCAGGGGAGCCGCAGCGGGGACCGTCGCACCGCGCAGCGCCATCAGCACGAGCCGCCTGGCGCCGCGGTGCGACGGCGCGGTCGTACCGCCACGACCACGACGTCCACCACCACCGTCCACCCACCGCAGGCTTCCCGCGAGGGCTCACGGGGGCAGTGCCGCCTCCCGTGCGCCGTTGAGGAGGTCGGCCGCCATGGGCCTCACCCGGATTCGCGCTACCGTCCTCGACCTGGCGATCCTCGCCGGGCATGTTCTCCTCTATCCGACCGGCCTGCTCCAAGAGCGCCCACCTGCCGCACCGCCGCCTGCCGCACCACCATCGCCCGGCACCCCGACCCGGCTGCCCACCGACAACCAGGCCCACCGCCCGGTCCTCCTGCTGCACGGCTTCATCGACAACCGCTCCGTCTTCGTCCTGCTGCGCCGCTCCCTGCGCCGGGACGGCCGACAGCACGTGACGGCACTCAACTACTCCCCGCTCACCTGCGATATCCGCACCGCCGCCGCGCTGCTCGACCGCCATGTGCGGGAGATCCGCGCGCGCACCGGCCATAGCCGGGTGGATATCGTGGGGCACAGCCTGGGCGGTCTGATCGCCCGTTACTACGTGCAGCGGCTGGGCGGGGACGCCTTTGTGCATACGCTGGTCACCCTCGGCACCCCACACTCCGGCACCCGCACCGCGCCCCTGCTGTCCGCGCATCCGCTGGTGCGCCAGATGTGCCCGGATTCCGATGTGATCGAGGAATTGCGGCTCCCCGCGCCCGATTGCCGTACTCGGTTCATCGGCTTCTGGAGCGATGTGGATCAGCTGATGATCCCCGCGGAGACGGCCCGTATCGACCATCCGGATCTACGGGCGCGCAACATCCGCGTCAGCGGAATCGGGCATCTCACCCTCCCGGTGCACCATGCGATCGCCGGGGAAGTCCGCGAGGCGCTGGATGCCGCCGAAAGGGCGCCGACAGACGCTTCCGGTGCCGCTTCGGTTGCGTGAAGGGGCAGGAAGTTGCCGAACAGTAATCGAACACCCGGCCAAATTACGGCAGCCAGTCAGCCGAAAGACGGCCAAATGACCGTTCCGGCGTTACTCAAAACCTGATGAAGATTGTCGCCGTCCCGAACCGGCGGGTACAGTCGCCGCTAATTCTCCTGCTGCCGAGGCGAAAGAGAAGTTGGTGGTGAACGACCGTCACCCGTCGGGGATCACAACCTCGACCGTCCCCGCTCCTGACGCCTCATATCCGTATTACGAGGCATACGACCAGCAGGGCACAGCGCACGGCTACGCCGGGTACGACGGCTACTCCACCGGCAGCTTCGACAACCTCACCGCCGCATACGGCGATGGCGACCCCCTCTTCGGCTCCCTCCCCGGCGACCACGGCGGCGGCTATGGGACCGGGCACGACGGAACCGGCAGCGGGCAGTACGACGCCACGCAGTGGGGCGCCGCGGCCGGCGCCTACGACTCCGGCGTCTATGACTCCGGTACCTCCGGAACCTATGACACCACCGCGATGTGGGCCGGCTCCGGCGTTCCGCTGGCCGGCACCATCCCGGCCCAACAGGACTCGGACACCGGCGGCCACTGGGACGCCTCCGCCTGGGACACCACCGGCCACCACGATCTGACGGCCGGCGCCGATCTGACGGCCGGCGCCCAGTGGGACGGCACCGGGCAGTACGACACGTCGGGGGTCGACACCGGCCAGACCCAGTTCTGGGACATGAGCGCCTATGCGACCGTCGACGAGTCGCGCTACGACCAGGGCGAATACGACCAGGGCGAATACGGCCAAGGCGAATACGGCCAAGGCGAATACGGCCAAGGCGAATACGACCAGGGCGAATACGGCCAAGGCGAATACAGCCACGGCGAGTATGACCAGCGCGGATACGACCAGAACGGCCACGGCCAGAGCGAGTACCACGAGGGCGGGTACGAGCACGGCGGATATCAGCAGTCCGCCGAGCAGCCGTACGCCGCCCCCGAGGCGGAGCCGGAACCCGGGGCGGGGCCCGTGCACGAGGCCGAGACCCAGACCGCCCTGATGGCCCTGGACCTCGATCTCGACTCACCCGAGGCCGACGCGGCCCACAGGGCCGACGCCGCCGACCCCACCGACCCCGCCGCCCACAACGAAGGCGGCACGGCCGCCGACTTCGAGGACGTCGCGCCCGAGGTGGCGTCGGTTCCCTCGCCCCGCCGGGACGGCGGCCGCAGCAGCCGCCGCCGCGCCCCCTCGGCCCGCCCCAAACGCTCGGCGCTCCTCACCGTCGCCGTCCCGTCCGTCTGCGCGCTGGGCGTCACCGCCGTGGCCGCCGCCTCCGTCGCCAACATCGGCGACGACAAGAAGGACGCCAAGACCACCCAGGCCGCCTCCGACACCCCGCCGGTCAAGGCCTCGGTCGCCAACAGCAAGCTGGACACCCAGCTCGCCGCGGGCCTCGAGGACGCCGATGACTTCCGGGACCGCGCCAGCCGCACCCAGGAGCGGATCGATCTGAAGGCGCGCCAGGCCGCCGAGCGGCAGCGCAAGATCCAGGAGGCCGCCCGCAAGGAGGCGCTGCGGCCGAAGTTCGCGCTGCCCGTCTCGCAGCACGGGCTGAGCGCCAGCTTCGGCCAGGCGGGCATCAACTGGATGTCCGTGCACACCGGCATCGACTTCCCGGTCAGCTATGGCACGCCGGTCATGGCCGCGACCGACGGCACCGTACGCACCCAGTGGAACAACGCCTACGGCAACATGGTCATATTGACCAGCCCGGACGGCACCGAGACCTGGTACTGCCATCTGAGCAGCGCCAAGATCCGGGCCGGTTCGGTCAAGGCCGGGGACGTCATCGCGTACTCCGGGAACTCCGGCAACTCCACCGGGCCACACCTTCACTTCGAGGTGCACCCCGGCGGCGGCTCGGCCATAGACCCGCTGCCGTGGCTGCGCTCCCACGGGCTCGACCCGACATAGCCCCAGGCCCGCCCCGACCCAGGGCCCCCACCAGTAGCCCCAGGCCCCACACCAGTAGGCGCAGGTGCCGGGGCCGCCAGGCGCCCCCCTACAGCTTCTCCACCGGCGCGTACCGCAGCAGCAGCCGCTTGGGCTTCTCGTCGCCGAAGTCGATCGTCGCCTCCGCGTTGTCCCCGCTGCCCTTCACCGCGACCACGGTGCCCAGCCCGAACGCGTCATGAGTGACCCGGTCGCCGATGGCCAGCGCGACCACCGGCCGCTCTGTGGCCCGCCGCGTGGCGAAGCCACCGGCCCCGGACCCCGCCCTCGAACGCGACGAGGACAGCGAGGACGCGACCCCGGCGGTGGCCCCGACCGCGCCCATCGACGCCGACGGGGTGGAGGGCCCGGTCCGCTGCCAGCGCATGTACTGGTCCGGGATCTCCTCCAGGAAGCGGGACGGCGGGTTGTACGCGGGCTGGCCCCAGGCGCTGCGCATCGTCGACCGAGTCAGATACAGCCGCTCGCGCGCCCGCGTGATGCCGACGTACGCCAGCCGCCGCTCCTCCTCCAGCTCCTTCGTCTGGCCGAGCGCGCGCATATGCGGGAAGACCCCGTCCTCCATACCGCTGAGGAAGACCACCGGGAACTCGAGGCCCTTGGCGGTGTGCAGCGTCATCAGCGTGATGACCCCGGCGCCTTCGGTGTCGTCGTCGGGGATCTGGTCGGAGTCGGCGACGAGCGCGACCTGCTCCAGGAACTCCGCGAGCGTGCCCGGGTTCTCCTCGCCGCGCTCCTGCTCGTACTCCAGGGCGACGGCCGCCAGCTCCTGGAGGTTTTCGATACGGGTCTCGTCCTGCGGGTCCGTGGACGCCTGGAGCTCCGCCAGATAGCCCGTGCGCTCCAGCACCGCCTCCAGTACGGTGGCCGGCCCGGCGCCCGACTCGGTGATCGTGCGCAACTCCTCCATCAGCACGTTGAACCGCTTGACCGCGTTGGCCGAGCGGGCCGCCATACCGTATGCCTCGTCGACGCGGCGCAGCGCCTGCGGGAAGGTGATCTTCTCGCGCAGCGACAGCGCGTCGATCATCGCCTCGGCGCGCTCGCCGATGCCGCGCTTGGGCACGTTCAGAATCCGGCGCAGCGGGACGGTGTCCTCCGGGTTGGCCAGCACCCGCAGATACGCGAGGACGTCGCGGACCTCCTTGCGCTCGTAGAAGCGCACACCGCCGACGACCTTGTACGGCAGCCCGACCCGGATGAAGATCTCTTCGAAGACACGGGACTGCGCGTTGGTCCGGTAGAAGACCGCCACGTCTCCGGACCTGGCGTCGCCCGCGTCGGTCAGCCGGTCGATCTCGTCGGCGACGAACTGGGCCTCGTCGTGCTCGGTGTCGGCCACATAGCCGGTGATGGTCGCCCCGGCGCCGGCGTCGGTCCACAGGTTCTTCGGGCGCCGGTTCTCATTGCGCTCGATAACGGCGTTGGCCGCGCTGAGGATCGTCTGGGTGGAGCGGTAGTTCTGCTCCAGGAGGATGGTCGTGGCGTCCGGATAGTCCTCCTCGAACTGGAGGATGTTACGGATCGTGGCGCCCCGGAAGGCGTAGATCGACTGGTCGGCGTCGCCCACCACGCACAGCTCGGCGGCCCCGAGCACCTCGCCCTCGTCCGCGCCGCCGCCCGCGGCGGCCGCCGAGCCCGGGCCCACCAGCTCGCGCACCAGCGTGTACTGCGCGTGGTTGGTGTCCTGGTACTCGTCGACCAGGACATGGCGGAAGCGGCGGCGGTAGTGCTCGGCGACGTCGGGGAATGCCTGGAGCAGATTGACCGTCGTCATGATGATGTCGTCGAAGTCGAGGGCATTGGCCTCGCGCAGCCGCGACTGGTACATCACATACGCCTCGGCGAGCGTCTTCTCGAAGCCGTCCGAGGCCTGTCCGGCGAAGGTCTCCTCGTCGATGAGCTCGTTCTTCAGGTTGGAGACCTTGGCGCTGAAGGACTTGGGCGGATACCGCTTCGGGTCGAGGTCCAGATCCCGGCAGACCAGCGCCATCAGCCGCTTGGAGTCGGCCGCGTCGTAGATCGAGAAGGAGGAGGTGAAGCCGAGCTTCTTGGACTCCCGGCGCAGGATGCGCACGCAGGCACTGTGGAACGTCGACACCCACATGGCGTTCGCACGCGGGCCGACCAGCTCCTCGACCCGCTCCTTCATCTCGCCCGCGGCCTTGTTGGTGAAGGTGATGGCGAGGATCTGGCCGGGGTGCACGCCGCGCGCGCCGAGCAGATACGCGATGCGGTGGGTGAGCACCCGGGTCTTGCCGGACCCGGCGCCCGCGACGATCAGCAGCGGCGAGCCGGTGTGCACCACGGCGGCCCTCTGCTGCTCGTTCATCCCCTCCAGGAGCGCGACCGGATCGACCGCGGGGCGCGCCGCGCCGTCGCGGTAGTACGTCTCCCTGGGGGCGGGCGCGTCGAACTTCCCGCCGAAGAGGTCGTGCGGGACGTCCTCAGCGGCGGGCCCGCCGTCGTCCTCGGGCGGCGGGGGCTCCTCGTCCGAGGGCCCGAGGTCCGCCAGGAAGCTGTCATCAAAGAGGCTGCTCATCGCTCACCGAGTCTAGGGCGCCGCACTGACAGCGTATGCGCGGAAGTCACGAAACGGTTTCGGGACAATTCGAACACCAGCCTTCACATGAGCCCCACAAGACCACTACGGTCCTTCATCAGACGGTCCGGAACCCGTCGGCGACCACGTCGGCACGGGCTGTTTCCGCCGAGTCCGGCCTCGCCGCGAGGCAGCCGGAGCCGGGGACCCAGAGGTACCACTGGGGTGAATCGGCCCACGTGGCGACAGTAGCCGTCCGCCGCACGGACCGTAGGGCAGCCTTCCGTACGCCCGAACCCGACAGCTAACCCGGTAGGCGGTCCACGGAAGGAGTCGCCTCCCTTGGCGTCGCACCGCAAGCCGCGGACCCGAATACTGGACTCGGCCACCGGCCGCCGCACCGCCGTCGGGGTCACGACGGCCGCCCTCGCCTCCGTCACCCTCCTCTCCCAGACGGCGAGCGCCGAGCCCGGTAAGCCCAAGCCAACGGTCGAAGAGGTCAAGAAGAAGGTCGACACGCTCTACCACCAGGCCGAATCCGCGACCCAGGCGTACAACGCCGCCAAGGAGCGCACGGGCGAGCAGCGCGCCAAGGTCGACCGGCTGCTGGACAGCGTCGCCAAGCGCACCGAGAAGCTGAACGAGGCACGGCGCAAGCTGGGCAGCTATGCGGCGGCGCAGTACCGCAGCGGCGGCATGGCCAACAGCACGGCGACCCTGCTGTTCGCCAAGGACCCGCGGGACATCTTCGACCAGTCCCATCTGATGGACCGGCTGTCCGGCGAGCAGAAGCAGGCCGTCGACGACTTCCTGTCGCAGCAGGCCAAGGCCGCCAAGGAGCGTACGAAGGCCGGCAAGAGCCTTGCGTCGCTGACCCGGTCGCAGCAGCAGCTGAAGACCAAGAAGAAGACCGTCCAGGGCAAGCTCACCCAGGCCCGTGAGCTGCTGTCGAAGCTGACCGCCGAGGAGAAGGCGCGGCTGGCGGTGATCGAGAAGAAGAAGGAAGAGGAGGCCCGGCGCAAGGCGGCGGCGCTGGCCCAGCAGCAGCGGGAGGCGGCGGCCAAGCGGGCGCAGGAGGAGGCGGCGAAGCGGCGGCAGGAGCAGGCGAACTCCTCCGACTCGTCGAGCTCCTCCGGTTCCTCGGGGTCTTCCGGTTCCTCGGGATCGTCCGGCACCTCGGGATCTTCGGGGTCCAGCTCCTCGGGGTCCTCCAGCTCGACCTCCACCAAGGCCGACAAGGCCATCGCCTTCGCGCAGGCGCAGATCGGCAAGCCGTACGTCTGGGGCGCGACCGGCCCCAACTCCTACGACTGCTCGGGGCTCACCCAGGCCGCCTGGAAGGCCGCCGGGGTCTCACTGCCGCGCACCACCTGGGACCAGGTGAAGGTCGGCACGCGCGTGTCGACCGCCGACCTCCAGCCGGGCGATCTCGTCTTCTTCTATGACGACATCAGCCATGTCGGCATCTATATAGGCGACGGAATGATGATCCACGCCCCGAAGCCGGGCGATGTGGTCAAGAAGGCGCCGATCACCGAGATGCCGATCTACGGCAGCGTCCGCCCGGCCGCCTAGCGGCTTTCCTGCCTTTCCTGCCTCCCCGGGCCCCATAAGGGCCTCCCCGGGTCCCGAAGGGGCGCTCCGGGGCCCGGGAGGCGGCTGCGCGGCTCAGGTGCCGGGCGGCGCGGCTCAGGTGCCGGGCTTGCGGCCGTAGACGTATACGTCGTCGCCGTTGCGCAGCAGGCTCCAGTACTTCTTGGCGTCGCCCTTGCGCATGTTGACGCAGCCGTGGGAGCCCGGCGGCGACCACACGCTGCCCGCGATGGAGTGGAAGGCCTGGCCGCCGTCGAAGAACTGGCTGTACGGCATCGCGACGTCGTAGAGCGTCGACCAGTGGTCGATGTCCCGCCAGTAGACCTTCTTCAGGCCGCCCCGGGTCTCATACCGGTCGCGCCCGGTGCGCACCGGCACCGGGCCGAACTTCAGCCGCGAGCCGTCCTGGATCCAGCTCAGCTGGCGGGTGAGGTCCACACAGGCGATACGGCCCTTGTTGGTGGGGCACTTTCTCGCCTTGTTCGGGTTGTGCCCGGCCGCCTTCTGCGAGTTGATCAGCTTCATCACGCCCCAGGTGACCGGCCCCGCATAGCCGATCGTGGGGCTGATCCCGTGGTTGATCTGGAACTTCTGGATCGCCAGACAGTCCGTACGCGACTGCCGCCCGTCCACCGGGCGGCCCAGGAACTTCTCCACCTGCTTCTGGTACGGCCCGACGCTCGTCGTGCACGACGAGGCGGCCTGCGCCGGGGTGCCGAGCGCGACCGCCAGCGGCACCACCATCCCCGCCACCCCCAGGGCCACGCCCGTCCGGCGGCCCCAACCCCCAAGTACCCCCACTGCCCGCTCCCTTCGGCTGCCTTGCCAGGTAAGACAGCTGCTCTGCCCGGTTGGACAGCCGACGGGGCCGGGGGGTTGTACGGAAAATTACGCCCAGAGGACGAAAATGAGGACGGAAATTATGTCCACAGGAATTACGTCCACAGGACGGCGATGAAGATGTTGGCCGTGGTGAGCAGCCCGACCGCGCCGAGGGCCGACGATTCGACCTTTTCATCGTCGCGCTTCACATAAACCAGCCCCAGCACCACGATCAGCAGCGCCAGCTTCACACCGATCTTGATGTTGTTGACGGTGTTGTCGTCGGCCTGGTTGAGCCCCACCAGCGCGGCACCGGTCACCAGCATGGTCAGCGCGCCGTGCAGCATCCCCGGGGTCATCCGCCCCTCGCCTGCGCGCATCGGCTTCAGCTGCGCCAGGAAGCCGCCGAGCAGCGCCGCGATGCCGACGATGTGCAGCCCGACGAAAACATTGATGAGGACGTCCATGGTTGGCGAGCGTAGCCCTGCCCATAGCAGCCCCCGGCAACCGGGTGGGTCACGATCGCCGCTTCGGTCACGGCCGCCCCGCGAGTCATCCGCGGCCGGGCGCCGGGCGGTCGGATACGGGCATCAGGGCGCCGAATCCGTCCACTCCCGTTCATCGCACCGCCCGTACGCGCCCGCCCGCCTAGCTTCCTCCCCCAGGTGGCAGTCCGCTTCCCGTCAGCCGAGGGTCCCCGCCTCATGGGCGGGCTGCCACCTGCCCGATCGATAGGACCGCGAAGAAAAGGGAAGGTGACCCGCCGCCGTGGCGTCGCACAGGAAGCCCAAGCAGCGCTCGCTCACGGGCGGGACCGCCTGGACCGCCGCCGTCGCCCTCGCGGGCGCCGCCGTCACCGCCATCAGCGGCACCGGCCACGCCGAGACCCGCCCCACCCCCGCCCAGGTGCGGGCGAAGGTGGACCAGTACCAGCGGGAGGCCGAGGAGGCCAACGAGAAGTACAACGGCGCGAAGGCGAAGGCGGACCAGGCCCGCCAGGCGCTCGACCGGCTGCGCGACCAGGCGGCCCGCGGTACGGCGCGGCTGAACGCCTCGCGCAACGCGCTGGGCGCCATCGCCACCGCCCAGTACCGCTCCGGCACCGTCGCGCCCACCCTCCAGCTCGCGCTGGCCTCCTCCCCCGAACAGTTTCTGCGGCGGGCCTCCCTCGCCGACCGCGCGAGCAGCCGCCAGGCCGCCACCGTCGCGGGCCTCTCCCGCCAGACCCGGAAGTTACGCCAGCTGCGCGGTGAGGCGCAGGACAAGCTCGACCAGCTGCACGGCGCTCAGGCGGCGCTCGCGCGCCACAAGGGCGTCGCCCGCAAGAAGCTCGCCGCCGCCAAGGCCCTCCTCGACCGGCTGACCAGCGAACAGCGCCGCCGCTACGAGGCCCAGGAAGCCCGGGAGGCCCGGGAGGCCCGGGAGGCCCGCGAGGCCCGCGAGGCCCGCGAGGCCAGGGATGTTGAAGGCGCCGCGCCGTACGCCACGTCGGGCCGTGCGGCCCGCGCCGTCTCCTACGCGTACGGGGCGCTCGGCAAGCCGTACGTCTGGGGCGCGACCGGCCCGCAGGGCTACGACTGCTCGGGGCTGACCCAGGCCGCCTGGCGGGCCGCCGGGGTGGCGCTGCCGCGCACCACCTACACCCAGATCAATACGGGCCGACGGGTCTCGCGTACCGAGCTCGCCCCCGGTGACCTGGTCTTCTTCTACTCCGGCGTCAGCCATGTCGGCCTCTACGTCGGCGGCGGCCGCATGATCCACGCCCCGCGCCCCGGCGCGCCCGTCCGCGTGGCGCCGATCGACCAGATGCCGTTCGCGGGCGCGACCCGCCCCGCGTAGGGGCTCGCCCCGGGTAGGGGCCGCCGGCCTCACCGACCGGCCCCGCCCGTGTGTCACGGAACCGTCCGCTCCGTCACCGCCGGGTGGGGTTTGTCCGCATCACGTCGAAGGCCTGTACCCGATACGTCATCGGCTGGGCCGGTCCGGCCACCCGCTACGTGCTGAGGAGTGATCGCACCCGGGTGGTTCGGGAGCGAATGACCTACAGGAGAAGATCCTCATGCTCGGTAAGCGTTCCGCCGCATTCGCCGCCCTCGCCACGACCGGTGTGCTGCTGCTGACGGCCTGCGGGGGCGGCGACGACTCGGCGCAGAACTCCAAGGCGTCCCAGGCGTCCCAGACCTCGAAGGCGCCCCAGTCGTCGCAGAAGACGTCGGAGTCGGAGCGGTCCTCGGCGGCCTCGGGCGCCATGGACCTCTCGTTCCGCAGCGGCACCGCCAAGCAGGGCGGCGCGGCCCCGAAGACCGGCGACTGGGCGGGCTCGGGCACCCCCAAGGCCCGTAAGTGGGTCCAGCTCTCCGCGGGCCGGGCCGGGGCGCTGAACCCGGTCGTGGTCAACGGCGCCGGCTTCACCCTCTACCGCTTCGACAAGGACACCGCCATGCCGTCCAAGTCCAACTGTGAGGGTGCCTGCGCCACCACCTGGCCGCCGGTCCTCATCGCCCCCGGCGGCAAGATCTTCGTGGACGGGGTCAAGCCGTCCGCGATCGGTGTGATCAAGCGCGCCGACGGCACCCGCCAGGTCACCATCAACGGCTGGCCGGTCTACCGCTTCAGCAAGGACGCCAAGCCCGGGGACACCAACGGCCAGGGCGTCGGCGGCACCTGGTTCGGCGTGACGCCCGACGGCCAGAAGGCCGGTCGACCCGAAAACAACCCCGCGGGCTCTGCCCCGAGCGGCGGGACCGCCAAGGCCACCAGCGTCATCCTGTTCGACGACGCCGGATTCGCCGACAACGGGGCGCAGGGCCTGGCCGGTCCGGGCTGCCAGAACGTGGCGCGCGACGACGTCGCCTCCTCCCTGTCGGCCGACGGCTCGCTGAAGATCTGGTCCGGGCCCGACTGCACCGGCAGGTCCAAGGTCGTGACCGGCGATGTCGCCGACCTGGCGGCCATCGGCTTCGACAACGACGTCTCGTCCGTCCGCTTCGGCTGACCGACGGGCCCGACCGACGGACCGGTGGACGGGCGGGCGTACCGTGCGGGAGGCCCGCCCAACCCCAACGGCCGTATCCAGCCAGGTGAGAAAGAGAGCTGAATCCGTGTCGGAGCACAGCGCCGCCCCGGTCTCCGTCGTGCTGTCGGGCTACGGCCCGGTCGGCCGGGCCTACGTCGACCACCTCGCCGCACACGGCGACGCCCTCGCGGACCGCCACGGAGCGCGGCTGCGCCTCGCGGCCGTACGGACCAGCTCGGCCGAGTACCTGCCGCCGCCGACCGAAGGCGCTGGCACCGGGGGCACCGGGGACGGCGAGGACGCAGGGGGCACCGGGGACGCCGGGGACGCCAGGGCCACCTGGGCGCCCCCGCCGCCCCGGGCCCCGCTCGGACCGTGGCGCCCGCTGCCGTCACTGGCCGAGACGCTGGACCGTACGGGGGCCGGGGTGCTGGTCCAGTGCCTGCCCTCGTCCCCCGAGGTGCGCGACCAGGCGGCCGCCGAGGCGCTGCTGGCCCTGCGCCGCGGCGTCCACGTGGTCACCGCCACCAAGAGCCATCTGCTCAGCCACTGGCGGGAGCTGGACCGGGCCGCGGCGGAGGGCGGCAGCCTGATCAGGATCTCGGGCGCCACCGGCGCCGCCCTGCCCGCGGGCGACCTGGCCAGGGCCGGTGTACGCGGCCTCGGCTGTCGTACGATCCGCGCCTGCCCGAACGGCACCGCCACCTTCGTGCTCGACCGCCTCGCGGCCGGCGACTCCCTGGCCGACGCGGTCGCCGAGGCGCGGCGGCGCGGGATCGCCGAGGCCGACCCCAGCGCCGATCTGTCCGGCTCCGACGCCGCCACGAAGGCGCGGCTGCTGGCGGCCCTGCTGTGGGGCTGGGACGCCTCGGCGGTCCGTACCGAGACCGAGCCGGTGGACGACGGCACGGCGCGGGCCGCGCGGGAGGCCGCCGCCTCGGGCCACCGGCTGCGCGCGGTCGCGAGCGCGAGCGCCGACGAGCCGCTGCTGGTTCGGGTCCGCCTGGAGCGGACCGCGCCCGGCGACCCGCTGCACGCGCTCACCGGGCCGGAGAAGGCCGTGGTCTACGGCTGTCCGGACGCGGGCGACATCACCGTGAGCGGCGGCCGCTCCAGCCCGCTCGGCGCGGCGCTCGCCATGGTCAAGGACACGCTGGACGTGGCGGTGCCGCGGCGCCTCGGCTTCGGCTGAAACGGGCGGGCCGGGCGAGCCGGGCAGGCGAGCGAGCCGAGCTCAGGCGACGAGGTCCGGGGTGAGCGCGGCGGGGGTCTCGACGCCCAGCAGGGTCATGGTGTGGGCGAGTTCGGCGGTGAGCCGGTCCACGGCCTCCTGCACCCCCGCGGCCCCCTCCGTCGCCAGCCCCCACAGCGCCGGGCGGCCGACGAACACCGCGCGGGCGCCCAGCGCGAGGGCCGCCGCTATGTGCTCGCCGCGGCGCACCCCGCTGTCGGCGTAGACCTCGACGCCGGTGCCCGCCAGCGCCTCGACCACGCGGGGCAGCGCGGACGCCGAGGTCACACTGCGGTCGAGCTGGCGGCCGCCGTGGGTGGAGACCACCACGCCCGCGCCGCCGTGGTCCACGACGACCTTGGCGTCGTCCGCCCGCAGCACGCCCTTGACCAGGACCGGGAGCCCGCTGATCTCATGCAGCCAGCCGATCAGGTCCGGCGTCAGATCCGGCTCCATCTGGGCCGCTTCGCGCGGAAACTCCTGACGGCCATCCAGGTTGACCAGGCGCACGAGCGGATCGAGGTCGGCGGCCCGGTGATTGTCCCCGCGGCGGCCGAGCACCGGTACGTCGACGGTGAACAGCAGGGCGCGGGCGCCGTGATCGACGGCGCGCCGGACGAGTTCGGCGGTCAGGCCACGGTCGCGCATGACGTACACCTGGTACCACCAGGGCGCACCCGAGGCGGCGATGTTCTCGAAGCGGCTGGCGGTCCAGGTCGTCACGCCCAGCAGGGACCCGGCCCCGGCCGCGCCCTTGGCCATCTCCTGCTCACCGTCCGGGTGGGCGTACTCCTGGCCCGCCATGGGGGCGACGAGCACCGGGGTGGCGACCTCGGTGCCCAGCACGGTCGTACGGGTGGCGACCCCGGATACGCGGCGCAGCATATGCGGCAGCAACCGCAGCGCGTCCCAGTCGCGCAGCCCCTCGTCCCGGGTGACGTCACGCCCGGCGCCGGAGGCGTAGTACGCGTATGCGTGCGGCGGCAGCCGCCGCTCCGCTTCGGCCTCCCAGGTCTCCCACCACTCGGGTTCCGCTTCCAACCCCGCTACTGGTCCGGCAGTACCCATAGCGTGCGTCTCCCTCCCTGCCCGCGATCACAAGTCGCGGGCGGCCCAAGCACGTTATGCACAGGAGTACGGGGACCGGAAACGTTTCATCCCGTCGCGTCCCCGCGGTGGTAGTAGTCGACCGCGACGGTGACGGTGTAGTCGCCGGAGTCGGTGTCCAGGACCTGGACGACGGCGACATCGCCCGAGATGCGGTCGCGCATGCAGAACCACCGCCCGGCGGGCGCCTGGGCGAAGCGCACCTTCTCGCGCAGCGGCCGGCGGGCGACCAACTCCGCACAGCGCTCGGGAGTGACCGGCCGCTCCCCCGCGATCTGGGCCTCGGTGGCGTCCTGGAGCTCGAAGGCGCCGTGGCCGTCGCCGCCGCTGTTGGTGCTCAGCATCCAGCGGCCGTCGCCCTTGACGACCTTGCCGGTGGGCAGGTCGATGTAGTGGTCGTAGTCCGGGAGCGTCAGGGTCCGCCCCTTGTACCCGGCCGTGTACCAGGCGCCGCCGCCATCCTTGCCGCTGTCCTTGCCGCCGCCGTCCTCGTCGCCGCCCGTGGTCAGGACGACGGCGATGACGACCGCGACGGCCGCAACGCCGAGGAGGGCCCCGGCCATGGCGCCGCGCCGGGACCGCCATGCGCCGCGACCTCCGGCGGTACGGCCTTCAACGACAGGTCTCCCGGAGCCACTGCCCCCGGAGTCACTGGAATCCCCTCTCAAGGCGCGTTCCAGAGCGGCGTGAGCGCGGGCGATACGGGGCCCGAGGCGGGCGTCCGGCCAGCCCGGCGGCTGCCCTTCGCGGGTGGCGCAGGCGTCGATGACCTGGTCCACGGTCGGACGGTCCGCGGGCCACTTGCGCAGACAGCGGCCGATCAGCACGCTCAGCTCCGGATCGCCGCAGTCCAGGTAGCCCGGGTCCGGCTCGGCGTTGATGACGCGGTACAGCACCTCGCTCGGCGGCCCGTCGCCGAACGGCGGCCGGCCGGTGACCGCGTACGCGAGCACGCAGCCCAGGGCGAAGATGTCGGAGGCGGGGGTGACCGGGCGCCCGTCGGCCTGTTCGGGCGACATGAACCCGAGTGTGCCGAGCCGGACGCCGGTGCTGGTCAGCCGGGTGGCGTCGGCCGCGGCCGCGATCCCGAAGTCGATGACCTTCGGCCCGTCGGCGTCCAGCAGCACATTGCTCGGCTTGAGGTCGCGGTGCACCACCCCGGCCGCGTGGATGGCGCCCAGCGCCTCGGCGACGCCGGCGCCGAGCCGCAGCGCCATGGGCGGCGCCAGCGGGCCGCCGTCCTCGACGGTCTCGCCCAGCGAGGGCCCGGCGATGTACGAGGTGGCCAGCCAGGGCAGTTCGGCGTCCGGGTCGGCGGCCACGACGGCCGGGGTGTACGGGCCCTGGACCCGGCGGGCGGCGGCGACTTCCGCGGCGAAGCGGCGGCGGAAGGCGGGCTCCTCGGCCAGATCGGCGCGTACGACCTTCACGGCGGTCGGCCGCCCGGCCCGCGACACCCCCAGATACACCCGCCCCATGCCCCCGGCGCCGAGCCGCCCGACCAGCTGGAACGAGCCGATATGCGCCGGGTCCCCGGCCGCCGGCGGGGCGACTCCGTCCGGTGCGCGGGCCGGGCCCGGTAACGGCCCCTCAGCCAACGGACCGTCCGGCACCGGCTTCTCCGATCCGCTCATGATCCCCACAGCCTCTCGTCGCCGTCGCCGCAGTTCGTCGGTGGCACATCGCCCCCAGTCAACCGGGATCCGTTCCGGATATGCTGCGGCGAATTTTCGATTTTTCTGTGGAGAAGGCGGGGAACAGCGCAATGCGCATACCTGGTCGGGCAGCCGTGGGCGCCGCTGTGGCAATCGGCGTGATCGGCATGTTCGGGGCACTGACGGGCTGCTCCTCGGACTCCGGCGACGACACCAAGGGCGGCAGGGGCAGCAAGGGGGAGAAGAGCGGCAAGGGCAGCGTCAAGGTGGCGGCGGCGAGCGGCGAACTCGGCGGCCGGGACACGGCGTGTGCGCTGCCGGTGCGGTTCAGCCTCGCCAAGTCGTGGAACCCGGAGGCGGTGAAGGAGCTGGAGGGGGCCGACCCCGAGCTGGGCTCCACCCTCCTCTCACAAGGCCCGGTGACCCTCGTCTGCGAGATCGACGCGAAGCCCGCCGGGCACATCGGCTTTCTGCGCGTATGGACCGGCGACAAGGGCAAGGCCGCGGCCGGCACCGAGCCCCGGCAGCTGCTGAAGGCGTTCATGGCCGAGGAGAAGGGCGTACGCGACGCCCAGTACAGCGATGTGAAGGCCGGCGATCTGCCCGCCGCGGAGATCAGCTACATCCTCGACAACCCCGATCTGGACGAGTCCAAGCGGGAGCGGGCGTTCGCGGTGGTGACCCCGAAGGGCGGCGTCGTACTGCACCTCGGCGGGCTCGACAGCGGTGAGCACGACGCCATGCTGCCCGCGTACGAGCTGGCCAAGCAGACCATGGCAGGCGCCGGCAGCTGACCGCGCCGCTAGGCCCTGCGGCGCCAAAGGGCAGCTCCCAGCGGTAGCTGGGGGCACGTGCGATCGCAAGGCGGAGGGCCGCGTGATGCGTCGGACCGCATTCCTGGGGCTCACCGGGGCGGCACAACGGGAGCACAGGGCCGATCTTGTTCGCGGCGTGCCGGATGTACCCGGCGATGGTGGCCCACTCCTCCTCGGTCCGCTGAATGGCGTTGCCCTCCGTGGCCCACTTACGGAAGTCGTCTCAATGATCGTCCATTTGCGCGCTCCCTAGTGATCTCAGTGTGTTACGACCGCATATCTCGGGCAGCGGGGATTCCGTCACGTTGCCGATGCGAGTAGAGGGAAGGGAGCGGCTGGCCCGGTGTCGAGATTGCTCGGCCCGGTGTTGAGCTTACGACTGGCTCCGCCGCAGCTGCTGCCGCGCGACGGCCGGGCAAGGGGACCAGCGGTGCGCTCGGCCGGGGTGCGGGAGCGCGACGAACGGGCCGGCGATCGCTGGACGGCATGGTCCGGACGCCGCGTGCGGGCATCGTCTCGCGCCTTCGGCGCACAGCGGCCAGCAGCGGGAACGGGGAGGGGCGCCGGGGGCATCGTCGCCGTCTTGCCCAAGGGGGCGTCACCGGCTCGCGGGCGGGGGACGGCGGATGGTCGCCCGAAGCGGTGGACGCCGGTCCGGTTCGGGCCCTCCGCCCACCCCCTCTCAAAAAAGTACTTGCTCTACATCAAGTACTGCATCAAACGCTTTTCTTAGAGCAGGTGGAGGGAGAGCCGACCCCGTCCCCCGGTGCCCGCCCATCCGTCGCGCTCCCGCGCCCCGGTCCAGCGCACCGCCGGGCTTACAGGTCGGCCACCGCGCGGCAGCAGCTGCGGCGGAGCGCGGCGGAGCCTCTTTGAGCTCAGCCAGTCGCACACCACGGGCGCCCGGATGGGCGAGGAGCACGCTTTGGTGGCTGGTTGGTGGCTGTGGGTGTCAGGTGGCGGGGAACTCCCCGCCCTTGACGGCGGCGACGAACGACGACCAGGCGCGCGACTCGAAGGTGAGCGCCGGGCCGTGCGGGTCCTTGCTGTCGCGGACGGGGACCTCGCCGCGCGAGGCGGCGAGGTTGGCGGCGACCTCTATGCACTGGCCGCCGTTGCCGCTGTATGAGGACTTGTACCAACGGGGGGATTCGGTCGTCACGGGTTGCCCTTTCGTAACTGCTCGATCATGGCCACGGATGCCGCTTGAGAGAGGGCTTCGGCCTGTAGCTGATGGTAGGCCGCCAGTATGGGCAGCGCGACGTTGCTTTCTCGCTCCAGGTGCCCCCGGTGGGCAGACTCGGCGTATGACATGAGCGAGCGATCCGGCATCGTCAGCACCGTAATGGGCAGGCTGAACGGCCGACGTGCCCCCATTCGGAACGGGGCGATCTGGAGCACGGTATTCGGACGCTCGGCGAACTCCAGCAGCCGGGCGAACTGAGCGTCCATGATCGCGCGATCACCCATCGGCCGGAGGACGCACCCCTCATCAAGCACCGCGAGGATCAAGGGTGCTGGGGTACGGGCAAGTGCCGCTTGCCGCTGCGTTACCAACGCGACGCGCTCACTGGCTTGTTCGGGGGTGATCGCTTCCCGACGTACGGCGTCCGCCTCCAGCGCCGCCGCATACTCCGGTGTCTGGAGCAGGCCAGGAATGACTCCGACCTCATAGAGCCTGATCTCTGCCGCGCGTGCCTCATGCGTCACGTACTCCGGGAACCCTTCCAGCAGCGCCGTATGCCGAAGGGCACGGCTCTGCCGTTGGAGCCTGTCTCCGGTGCCGAGCGCCCTGTCAGCACTCGCCGCGAAACGGACAGTTGGAGGTCGGCGACCAGTTTCAACAGCAGAGATATGCGTCGCGGAGCACCCCGTGCGCTCCGCCAGCTCGTCCTGAGTCCAGCCGCGCTCATCCCGCAAGGTACGCAGAAAGTGCCCAAACGCCGCGTTTCGTGACTCTTCAGGGTTCAGCTCTTTCCGGTTCACCAGCCACCGCCCAACTATCCGTGCAAATAGCGCAAGTTGATGCCATTCCAACTGTAGGTCACGCTGAATCCGCTTGGTAGTGGAATCGCTACGGAGAGGAGTTGTTGTGGCCTACGAGCAACGGCGCGAGAACCGACCGCGGGTGGAGTTGTCGGTGTGTGCGCCGCACGGGATGGTGATGCTCTGGTGACCGCCGACGACCGGAGCATGCCCGTCCCGTCCCCCGGGTGTGCTCTGTGCGCCACCCCCGGCGACTTCGGACCTCACAACCCCACCGAGCCGCATTCGGGCCTGTGCCCCGCGTGCGTCGCGGCCGGAAAGCCCACCCGCGACGGCCTTGAGCAGGCCGTCGTCATCGTGGCAGGGCAAAGCCTTGCCGCCGCCGAGGCGCTGAGCCTGGCCGACGCCGCGCCGGACGAACTGGCCTACCACCTCGGCGCGGTGAAGCGGAGCCTGCGCAGCCTGCTCCAGCTCCTCGCGCCGGTCAACGGCGGGGGAGGCCGATGATGGCCGACAGTCGGCCGGGGCGGCCGGAGCCGGAGCCGGAGCCGGAGCCGGAGCCGGAGCCGGACAAGCGGCCGAAGATGACGATGCGCGTCTACACCATGGCACGCGACGGGGTCGTCACCACCCGCCACGCGATCGTGGCCGTCCTTGCCGGGGAGAAGAGCGACGCCTATTCATTGGGGCAGGCATGGCCGCCGTGCCAGTGCCCCCGCCACCGCGACCACAACAACCCCGACCGCTTCAAGCGGTCCTGAAGACCGTCGCCCGCCCCCTGCCCCCACTCTCGTGGGCGGTTACGACCATGATGAGGAGCAAGCCGTACTGCCCGTGACCGTCCACCACCGCGACGGCCGCAGGGAATCCACCCGCCTCGTCATGAAGCCCGGGCAGGTCGAGCTGTACATGAACTGGCTGGACGAGAAGTCGATCACGCTCGTCGGCCTTCGCCAGGAGGACCTCGATCTCTGGCTGACCACCCACCCCACCCGGCATCGCGGACTCGCAGCCTTCATCCATTGGGCCGTCGCCCGGCACCTGACCGGCAAGGGCCCGCCCAAGCTCGCAGTCCTCATCGAGCAGCGGATCGCCAGCCCCAGCTGCCGCACGTCAGTGCTCCAACAGCCGCATGACGGCGAATCGGGCTTCCTCTTTCCCGGGCGCCCGCCGAACCGTCCGCGGAGTGCCGAGGCGGTCCACCACGCATTGAGGCAACACGGTCTGCCCGGCATCAGCGCCCGCAACACGGCGATGATCGAAGCAATCACCGACCTTCCGTCCATCGTGGTCAGCGACCTCTTCGGCATCCATCCCAGCACCACCTACGCCTGGTCCCAGTTCGCCCAGAACAGCTGGACGGACTACCTCGCAGCCGTCCAGGCCACCGAATAGCGCAGGGTTGGAGCCGGATGCCTGCGCCGGGACCGGTGCCGGACAACCGCCGGTAGCCTTCCGTCGCACGGGGCGCGCTCGGTTCCCGTTTCTGCCCGTCCCAAAGGAGGAATGGGGCGGGCAGGTGAAGCACAGTGCGGCAGGAGTGGTGGGAGATGGACACTGTCGACGCCGAAGCCGACTACGGCCGCTTCGCCGCCCTGGGCCGCGCCGCGCTGGCCGCAGGTCGGTTCGAGGAGGCCGGGCGGCTGTTGGGAGAAGCCGTGGTGCTGCGGCCGGACCGGTCGGCCGCCCACGTCGAGCTCGCCGACGCGTTCCGCGGCCTCGGCCGTACCGAGATGGCGCGTCGCGCCTACGCCCAGGCCCTGTCCATCGACCCGTCCTGTTCGGCCGCCGAGGCCGGTCTGCGGAGCATGCGGCCCGAGCAGCAGGGGCGGGAGAACTTTCAGGTCGGCCAGCACCTGGCCAGCCACCGGCACATCGGCCACTGGACTGTGCTGGACGTGCGGCGTGGCGGATTCGGCGTCGTGTACGTGGTCCGTGCCAGCGACACCGGCAAGCGCAAGGTGCTCAAGACCTACGACACCCGGCTGCTGTGGAGCGACGCGGACCGGGCACGGTTCGAGCGTGAGGCGCTGACCTGGGTACGGCTGCGCCCGCACCGGCACGTCGCCCCCGCCCACCACGTGGAGTGGATCGAGGGGCTGCCCTGTGTGGTCACCGAATACGCCGAGGGTGGCGACCTGGCCGGCGTGATGACGGACGGCGCGCTGCCGCCCGCGGAGGCGTTGCGGTTCGCGCGGCATCTGTGTGACGGGCTGCGCCACGCCAACAAGCAGCTGGGCCTGGTGCACCGGGACGTGAAGCCGGCGAACTGCCTGCTGACCGAGGATCGGACACTGCGGGTGACCGACTTCGGGCTGGCCCGTGCCTTCGACTCCGGCGACACCGATCTTCCCGGCCTGGGTGAGCTGCGGGCCGATGCACAGGCGTTGTACACGACGGTGGCCGGGACGCCGCGCTACATGGCACCCGAGCAGTTCGTCCCCGGAGCCGTGCTGGACACCCGCGCCGATGTGTACGCGTTCGGCGTGGTGCTCTTCCAGATGGTCACCGGCGTACTGCCGCCCGCCAACGGGCGGGCCAAGGCGTACATCGACCGCACCGTCGAGCGGCGTGTCCGCCGTACCCGGCTCTACCAACTGATCCGCGAGTGCACCGAGCCGGACCGGGAGGACCGGCCGTCGGACTTCGCGGCGGTGCGCGAGCTGCTGGACGGGGTGTATCGCGAGGTGCTGGAGCGCCCGGCACCGGCGCCCCCGAAGCCGCCGCGCCTGACTGCCGAGGACTGGGTGTCCAGGGCGCTGGGGCTGTACCACCTGCACCGCTACGACGAGGCGTTGGATGCGGTGGAACACGGCTTGGAGACGGCCGAGCAGGACGGCGACAGCGACGTCACCCGCAGCAAGCTGTGGCAGGTGCGCGGCATGGCCCTGAGCGGTTGGGACAGGCATGAAGAAGCGCTGGCAGCCCATGATCGCGCGGTCGAGCTGAACCCGGACGAGCCGAGCGCGTGGTTGGTCCGGGGAAACGTCCTCAACCACTTCTTGGAGCGGCGGGAGGAAGCTCTGGAGTGCTACGAGCGCGCTCTGACGCTCCGTTCCGACATCGCTCTCGTGTGGGGGCAGAAGGCCATCGCCCTGCGCGAGTTGGGGCGTCTCGGGGAAGCGGAGGACCCGATCGCCCGAGCCCTGGAGCTGGACCCGCGCAACCCGGTCCTCCTGCTGACCCGGGCCCTGCTGCGACGCCTGCAGAACCGCCATGCCGATGCGTTGGTGGACATCGACCGGGCCTTGACCGTCGCACCCCGCGGATTCTCAGGGCTCCTCCACAAAGGAGTCACGCTGCTGGACCTGTCTCGTCCGGCCGAAGCCCTCGACGTCCTGCGACGGGCGGCTGAGATCAAGCCGGAGGACAAGAACGTCTGGTGGAACATGATGCGCGCCGCCTACCGGCTCGAGCGGTACGAGCAGGCCCTGGAGTACTGGGAGAAGCAGCAGCGGATGGCCGGGGACACGGCCGGCCTGCTGGTGTTCAGGGGGTTGATCCACCGCAGCATGCACGGGTCCGACGGGGAGGAGCTGGCCTGCTACGAACGAGCGATCGGACTCGATCCGGAGAAGGCCTGGGCCTGGTTCAAGAAAGCCGAGACACTGCACGTACTGGACCGCTCGCAGGAGGCCCTGCCCTGCTACGACCGCGCCGTGGAACTCGTTCCCGGCTACGCCGTCGCCTGGACCGGGAAGTCCTGCGTACTGCGAGAGCTGGGCCGTCACGAGGAGGCACTCGCCTGGATCGACCAGGCCGTGGAAGCGGTGCCGGACGACCCCACACTGTGGGGGCAGAGGGGCGAAATCCTGGACAAGCTCGGTCGCACGGAGGAGTCCCTGCCCTGCTTCGAGCGATGGCGGGAGCTCGATCCCACGAACGTCGACGCGTGGGTGAGCACCGGCTGGGTCCTGGGCGAGCTGGGCCGCTCTGACGAGCAACTCACCTGTTACACCGAGGGGTTGGCGATCTGGCCGGACGACGGAAAGCTGTGGAACGGCAAGGCGGTGTCGCTGCGGGATCTGGACCGTCTCGAGGAGGCGGAGCAGGCGTACGCCCGCACTCTGGAGCTGCGGCCGGATGCCGAGAACTGCCTCTTCGGCCGGGCCCTGCTGCGGCGGCGGCAGAACCGGCAGGCCGAAGCGCTGGCGGACCTGGACCGAGCCCTCTCCGTCGAGCCCCGTTACGTCCCGGCCCTTCTGGAGAAGGGACGCGTGCTGCTGTGGCTGTGGCGTCCGGCAGAGGCCATGAAGGTACTGGAACGGGCGGCCGAGATCGACCCCGACGAACGGGACGTGTGCTGGAACATCCTGCGGGCCGCCGTCGAGCTCGGGCAGTACGAGCGGGCCATGGAGTGCTGCGAGGAGCTTCAGCGCACCGGTGAGGACTGGGCCGACCTGCTGGCCTTCAAGGGCTTGATCCACGGCAGGCTGCACGGGCACGACGAGGAGGAACTGGCCTGCTACGAGCGCGCCATCGAACTGGACCCGCAGGCGCCACTGCCCTGGGATAACAAGGGCGACGCTCTGCGTGAGTCCGGCCGTCCGGACGAGGCTCTGCCCTGCTACGAGCATGCCATCGCACTCGACCCCGAGGTGCCGTGGACCTGGACCAAGAAGTCCCTCGCGCTGAGCGCGCTGGACCGGCACGAGGACGCGCTCACCTGCGCCGAACGCGCCCTCGCCACGGAGCCCGATGGCGTCTGGGCAGGCTGGGCCTGGGGCCAGAAGGGGACTGCTCTGAAGGCACTCGGACGGCTGGAGGAGGCGTTGGCCTGCTACGACCAGAGCCTGAAGTTCCTGCCGGACACTTCCTGGCTGCTGAACGGCAGACGAGCTGTGCTCGAACGCCTCAGCCGGACCGACTAGGCGGCCGCGCGATGCAGCGCGGCCGCCGTCACCGATGAGAGAAACCCGGTCAGGAAGCCGAGGGTGTCCAGTCCCCCAGCCAGTCCGCAACCTCCTGGTTCGCGGTCTGGGCAGCCTGTCGCTCAGCAGGCCGCAGGCAGATGCTCGGCAGAGGTGGCGGATGCCGGAACGTCCTCCCTGTGCCTGCAGTCGCGGCAGCGGGTGGGCTCCGCCGCGCGGAGGGGGCGTTCGCAGCCGTCGCAGGTCTGCCAGGGCAGGGGTACGGCCGGGGGTGGTGTGCGGGGCGTGGGCGCGGCGGAGTCGGGGGCGGGGAGGGGTGGTTCGCTGAGGCGGAAGGCCAGGATGCGGGCCGGGCGGGCGAGTAAGCGGTCCGGGAGGCGGGCGGTGAGCGCGCTGGTGATCTGCCTGGGCCCCACGCCTGCCGCGAGCCACTGCGTGACGGCGGGGGCGAGTTGGGCCACTTCGCGTCGGGACAGGATCAGCCGTGGGTCGGCGATGCGCAGTGAGGCGAGGAGGGCGACAGCCTGTTCATCGGCCTCGGCGAGGGTGGGTTGCGGCGTCGGCGTCGCTGCCAGTGGGCGTACGGGAGTTGGTGTGGGCACGGTGTCGGCCGTGGGCTGCGGTCTGGCCTTTCGGGGGCGCGGTGGCAGGGTGGGCAGGTCCCGTTGCGGTACGTCGCGGAAGTACGTGCGCGTACGGATCAGGCCGCCGGGGCCGCGCTCGCGGCGCCGTTCCAGATAACCGGCTGCTTCCAGTTCCCTGAGTGCTCGCGAAATCAGGATCTCGCCCTCGGTGAAGTGCTCGCACAGTGCGGCGATGCTCACGGGCGCTCCGTCGGGCAGCGAGAGGATGTAGGCCGCCACGCCGATCGTGACCGCGCTTCCGCGCCGCTGTGCAAGGGCGTTGGCGATCACGGTGAAGTCGCGAGTGAGACGGGTACGGACGTGGATCACGCCGGAGGTCGATGCTCCGGCGTCGGGGCGCGCATGCGCGTTAGACTGCGGCTCAGCCATCGGGAAGGGTCGATCTTCCTGTGTGGTCAGGCCCTCGTTCGGGATTGCCGTCCCTGCGGGGGCCGTCGTCTGTCTGGGGTTGTTGCGGCGAACGTAACCGCCTGCATCCCACACCCGCAAGCCGGTCACTCGTACGGGTGACGTGGAGGAAGGGTGGGTGGGTGGGGAGTTCTTTACCCACGTTCTTTAGGGGAGTTCGTGGCTCGCCGGACCCCCGCGCACGAGGACCCGGCGGGACTTTGACGACAGGGCCTACGCGGGCAGGCCAAGACCGCGGATCAGCTGGGCCAGCTCCGCGCGGTAGATCTTGTCGGGGCGCGGGGTCTGGACCCGCATATGGCCGTAGATCTCCAGTGAGACCAGGCCGTGCAGATGGCCCCAGATGCGCAGCGCGATGGCCACGGCGGCGGGCGGCAGACCGGGGAACTCCTCGCGCACCTCGGCCGCGAGCTTGGGGTCGAAGTCCGACCACTCGAACTCGGCTTCCGGGTAGAGCTCCTTGGCATGCGGCCAGGCCCCCGCGGCCAGGCCGGTGAGCCCGGCGCAGACGCGGTGTTCGGCCTCGGGCGCGGCGCTGGTCTCGGGCGCCTGGTAGCCGGGTACGGGGTCGCCGTAGATCAGCCGGAAGCCCTCGGAGTTGGTGAGCGCCCAGTCGCGGAAGGCGTTCGCCCAGGCCGCGATGCGGCCGGCCGGGTCGTCGGCGGGGCAGGCGTCCCGGGCGGCGTCCACGGCGTCGGCGAGCGAGCTGTACACATCGCTGATCAGCGTGGTGACCAGGTCGTCCCGGGTGGCGAAGTAGCCGTAGATGGCGTTGGCCGTCATGCCCATCTCGCGGGCGATGGCGCGCAGGGTGATCGCGTCCGGCCCGCCCGAGGACATCAGCCCGAGCGCGACCTTCTTGATCTCGGCCGTCGTCTCGGCCCGCAGCCTCTCCCGGCGTCCCGTCGTCGTGCCCACGGGAGCACTCTACAGCGTCACAGTCCTTGGTTGCCGTATTAAAACTTCACGCCGTATAGTCACCGCACGCCGTACAGGCACGTCGTATAGGCACGCCGTACAGGCTCACCTTCCGCCATTGGAGATCTGCTTTCATGCGCATAGGAATCATTGGCGCCACCGGCAACATCGGACAGCGCGTCGTCACCGAAGCCCTCGGCCGGGGCCATGACGTCATCGCGTTCACCCGCGACGCCTCCCGTATCGAGGAGGACCGCGAAAACGTGGTGTGGAAGAGCGTCGACGTCCTCGACCCCGACGGCGTGGCGGCCGTCCTGCCCGGCCTCGACGTCCTGATCAGCGGCTTCCAGCCGGGCAACGCCGCCCAGGACATGGCGGACACCGTGCGGCGCTCGATCGCCGATCCGACCGTCTACGCCACGGCCGCCAAGGTGCTGCTGAAGGCCCTGGAGAGCCACCCCAGGACCCGGCTGATCGTGATCGGCGGCGCGGGAAGCCTGGAGATCAGGCCGGGGGTCACGCGCGCCGACTCCGACGACGAGCTGTACGCGGCGCTGGACTCGCTCGGCCTGCCGAGGGAGTACGCCGCCGCGGTCCGCGGCCACCGGGACGCGCTGAACGTGCTGCGCACCTCGAACCGGCTGTGGACCTACTTCAGCCCGGCCGAGGACATCGCCCCCGGCGAGCGCACCGGCCGCTTCCGGCTCGGCGGCGACCAGCCGGTCCTGGACGCCGAGGGGCGCAGCCGTATCTCCATCGAGGACGCCGCCGTCGCGCTGGTCGACGAGGCCGAGCTGCCCCGGTTCGTCCAGCGGCGGTTCACCATCGGCTACTGACCGCAGGTCAGCCAGGAGCAGGCCAGAGGGTCACACCAGGCGGCGGGCCGTCGCCCAGCGGGTCAGCTCGTGGCGGTTGGAGAGCTGGAGCTTGCGCAGCACCGCCGAGACATGGCTCTCCACCGTCTTCACCGAGATGAACAGCTGCTTGGCGATCTCCTTGTACGCGTACCCGCGGGCGATCAGCCGCAGCACCTCGCGTTCGCGCTGGGTGAGGCGGTCGAGGTCCTCGTCCACCGGCGGGGCGTCCGTGGAGGCGAACGCGTCGAGGACGAAACCGGCGAGGCGGGGCGAGAAGACGGCGTCGCCCTCGGAGACCCGGAAGATCGCGTCGACCAGGTCGGTGCCGGTGATGGTCTTGGTGACATAGCCGCGGGCGCCGCCGCGGATCACCCCGATGACGTCCTCGGCGGCGTCCGAGACCGACAGCGCCAGGAAGCGCACCGGCCGGTCGGCGGCGGCCATCAGGGCCGCGCTGCGGCGCAGCACCTCGACGCCTCCGCCGCCCGGGAGGTGGACGTCGAGGAGGACCACCTCCGGCCGGGTGGCGCCGATCACCGTGACGGCCTGGTCGACGTCCGCCGCCTCCCCGACCACCTCGACACCCGTACGGGCCGTCTCCCCGATCTCGGCCTGGACGCCGGTCCGGAACATCCGGTGGTCGTCGACGAGGACGACCCGGACCCGGCGCTGTGCCGACTCCTCCGCCGCCCCGCTCGCCGCCTGCCTCGTCCCGTCCGCCGGCCGGCCGGCCCCGCTCGCGTCGGTCATGTCGTCGTCGCCGCCCTCTCCATCTCCAGCTCCACTACCGTGCCTCCGTCCGGCGCGGACCTCAGCCGCGCCGTGCCGCCGTTGCGCCGCATTCTGCCGATGATGGACTCGCGTACGCCCATCCGGTCCTCCGGCACCGCGTCCAGGTCGAAGCCCGGCCCCCGGTCCCGTACGGAGATGAACACCGTGGCCCCCTCGACCTCGGCGAAGACCTGGACGGCCCCGCCGTCGCCACCGTACTTGGCGGCGTTGACCATCGCCTCGCGCGCGGCCTGCAGCTGCGCGGCCAGCTGCTCGTCCAGCGGGCAGTCGCCGACGACGACCACCTCGATCGGCACGCCGTGGTGGTCCTCGACCTCCGCGGCGGCCGCCTTGACCGCCTCCGCCAGCGTGTCCGGCTCCTCGGCCTCGTCCTTGCCCCTGCCCTCCGGCCGGTACAGCCAGGCGCGCAGCTCGCGCTCCTGGGCCCGGGCCAGCCGGGCGACCTCCCGGGGGTCCTCCGCGTTCCGCTGGATCAGGGTCAGGGTGTGCAGCACGGAGTCATGGACATGGGCGGCGACCTCGGCCCGCTCCTGGGCGCGGATGCGCATCAGGCGCTCCTCGGAGAGGTCCTGGGCCATCCGCACCAGGTAAGGCCCTGCCAGCAGCGCTATGCCCACCAGCACCGCGAGCGCGGCCTGCAGCACCGCGCCCAGATGCTTGGCCGAGCCCTGGAGTACGACGATGCCGGTGACCCCGGCGCCGACCAGCACCACCCCGGCGGCGCCCCGCGCGATCGGCAGCACCTGCTTGCGGCGGCTGAGCTCGACCCACTGGGCGCGCCGGGAGTTGTCGGCCTGGCGCCAGACCAGGGCCACGCCCGCGCCGATGAGCAGCAGCGGCCAGATGTAGGTGTTGGCTCGGCCGAGCTGGAAGTTCTCGACGAACACGCCCAGGCCGACCAGCAGCGCGAGCAGCGCGAAGACCTGCCCCTTGTCCGGTTTACGGGACAGGATGCGGCGCCCGCCCTCGGCGCCCCGGTCGGCCGCCGGACGGGGGGTCTCGACGCCGCCGAAGCCCAGCGGCACCACGAACCAGAACAGCGCGTACACCAGCGCGCCGAAGCCCTCGGCCATCAGCAGCGCGATGAACACGAACCGCACCCAGGACACCGGCAGCCCCAGATGCCCGGCCAGCCCGCGCGCCACGCCGCCGACCATCCGCCCCTCGGCGCTGCGGTACAGCTTGCGCGGGGGCGGCTCGGCGGCGGGGGGCGCGGCGGTCATGCACCGATCGTCACACGAACGGCTCCGCCCGGGTATCAGGGTCGCCCCTGATCGTTCCCCGACTGATCGTTTCGCGACCCAGGACTCGGTCTGGGACTCGACCTGGGACTCGACCTACGAGGAACCGTTCTCGAACTTGAAGCCGTCCCGGACGTTCCGGAAGACCGGCAGATAGTCGTCCCACTCGTCCGCGGGTGCGCTCAGGTAGAGCGCGTACGCCTTGTCGCCCTCCTTGCCGAAGCCGAGGTCGATGGCGCGGTACATGCGCTCCCGCCCCTGGAACTTGAACTCCCAGATCGCCCCGGGCAGGCCTCGGTACGTCGTCTTGTCCAAGCGCATCCGCTGGTAGACCGAATACTGCTGCTGGATCGAGGGCTCAAGCCCCTCGAAGTGCTTCACAGGGTCGGGGCCCGCCGAGTCGATGACGTTGACCATCAGCCTGGCCTTCTGGCTGGGGTCCAGGAACCTGACCTCCTGGGTGTTGTCCACCGTGCCCTGCGAGCTGGAGTCGGGCTGGCGTTTCCAGTCGTCCGGTACGGGGAGGGAGACGCCGAAGTCCGCCAGCTCCTCCCGGTGGTAGCCGTCGGGCAGCTCCGGGATCTTGTACGTCGCCGATGCCGAGGCCGTGGGCGAGGAAGTCCCGGAACCCGCCCCGTCGTCCTTGCCCCCGCCGAATTCGACGCCCGACAGATACAGCCCGGCCGCGACCCCGGCCACGGCCACCGCGGCCGCCGACGCGGTCCACAGCGCCGTACGCCCGCGGCGCCGGCCACCGCCCGGGGCGGGGGGCACCGGTGGCACGGGGGCGGGCGGGAAGCCGGCCCCGTGGACGTGCGCGGGCGGCGGTGTGGGCATCTGCGTGGACGGCGGTGTGGGGTGCAGCGTAGGCGGCGGTGTGGGGTGCTGCGTGGACGGCGGCGTGGGGGCGTGCGTGGCGGGGTGCCCGTACACGGGCGTGGACGGGTTCGCCGGGTGCCCGTACACCGGCGTGGACATCTCCGCCGGGTACCCGTACCCGGGCGTGGACGTCTCCGCGGGACCGAAGCCGACCGTGGGCATCATGGTGGTGGCCGCCGGGTCGGGCCTTGGCATCGATGTCGTCTCGGGCAGCCCGGCCGGGCCGCGCAGCGCGCGCTCGGTCTGCTCCGCCGACGGCCGGTCCTCGGGCTCCTTGGCCAGCAGCCCCTCGATCAGCCCGGTCAGCGGCCCCGACCGCACCGGCGGTTCGAGCGGGTCGACGGCGATCGCGTACCCGGTCTCGATCGGCGTGGCCTTGCGGAACGGCGGCCGTCCCTCGATGGCCTGATAGAGCGTCGCGCCCAGCGCCCACAGGTCCGAGGAGGGCCCCGGGGTCTTGCCCCTGATCCGCTCGGGCGCGATGTAGTCGATGGAGCCGACGACTTCGCCGGTCTTGGTGAGCGTGGAGGTGCCGGTGGCCATGGCGATGCCGAAGTCGGTGAGCACGACCCGGCCGTCGTCGCCGAGGAGGACGTTGCCGGGCTTGACGTCACGGTGCAGCACCCCGGCCGCGTGCGCGGCCCGCAGCGCGGCGACCATGCCGCGGCCGATCCTGGCCGCCTCGTCGGGGGCGATGGTCCGGCCGGACTTGAGCAGATCGCCCAGCGTGGTCGAGGGCACGTACTCCATGACGATGCACGGCATCCCCGAGTCCTCCACCACGTCATGGACGACCACGACATTGGGGTGCGCGATACGGGCGGCGCTGCGCGCCTCGCGGCGGGTGCGCTCGAAGAGGGTGGCGACCTCCTCCTCGGCGAGGTGCGGCGACATGTGCAGTTGCTTCAGCGCGACCTGGCGGTCCAGCAGTTCGTCCTGGGCACGCCAAACTGTGCCCATGCCTCCGCGGCCGATCTGCTCGACCAGCCGATACCTCCCCGCGATCAGCCGCCCTTCTTCTGACACTGTGTGCCCCTCCCGCTCCCCCTGCTGGCCATGTCCCCCCGCATATGTTCGATGCGGCAGCCACGATAGCCGCCGCGGCCTCGACGGAAGATCTCAGGGAAGGCCCAGGGTTGTCACGGATACAGCCGCGCCCGGCGGCTTGCCACCATGGTGAGCATGACCAACGCACCCACCGACGCCGGTCCGGAGCCCGGTCCGGCCTCCGGCCCCGGCCCCGGTCCCGGTCCGGCCGCCTCCGGCGATCCGCGGCCGCCGACGAGGGCGCCGCTGCGCCGCAGCCGCGATCAGAAGATGATCTCGGGCGTATGCGGGGGGCTCGGCCGGTTCTGCGATGTGGACCCGGTCATCTTCCGGGTGGTGCTGTCGGTGCTCGCCGTCACGGGCGGCCTCGGCCTGATCGTGTACGGCTTCTGCTGGCTGCTGGTCCCGCTCCAGGGCGAGGAGGAGAACGAGGGCCGCAAGCTGCTCTCGGGCCGGGTGGAGGGCCCGGCGCTGACCGCGGTGCTGTGCGCGCTGGTGGGCTGCGGTCTGTTCCTGTCCATGCTCAACAACGGCAGCGTGATCTTCTTCTCCATCATGCTGACCATCGCCGCGGCGGGCGCCGGCACCTGGTCCCGCCACCGCCACCAGGCGGAGAGCGGGGGCGTGGTGGACCCGGCGACGGCCCAGGCGGTGGCCGACGCGCCGCCCGAGACCAAGGCCCCGCCGCCGGCCTGGGGCAACCCGTCCTGGTGGCGGGACCCGATCGTCAAGGACGGTACGACGGGCCCGGTCGGCGCGGACACGGGCTATCTGTGGGGCCCCGACGACGGCTCGGACGGCGCCTCGTACGCCACCGGGGCCCCCTGGCGGGGGGCGGCGTTCCGCAGGCCCCGCAGGGCGCCCGGAGCGCCCGGAGCGCCCGGAGCGCCCGAGAGGACGTCGATCGGCGGCTGGACGTTTCTGCTCGCCCTGGCGGCGGCCGTGGCGGGCGCGAGCGCGACGTGGGGCTCCCGGCCGCTCGGCACCAGCCTGGAGATCGGGTTCGCGTGCGCGCTGGGCGTCTTCGGGCTCGGCATCGCGGTCAGCTCCCGGTACGGCCGCACCGGCGCGGGCACCATCGTGCTGGCGGTGGTGACCACCGCACTGCTGGCGGCCGCCGCCTGGCTCCCCAAGTCCGTCACCACCGACTGGTCGCGCCGCACCTGGGCGCCCACCTCCACGGCCGCCGTACACGGCTCGTACGCGCTGGGCGGGGGCGTCGGCGAACTCAAACTGGACCGCATGTCCCTGAAGAAGGGCCAGACCGTCACCACGCACGCCGAGGTCGGCGCCGGGAAGCTGGCCGTCACCGTGCCCAAGGACACGCGGCTCGAGCTGACCATCCATGTGGGGTTCGGCGACATCCGGCTGCCGGGCGAGAGGGGCGACGACATCGACATCAAGCCGGGCAGGGACCGGACCGTGACCGTGCCGCCTGCCGATGGGCGCGCCGCGAAGGGCACGCTGCGGCTGGACCTGGAGATCGGCCTGGGCAATGTGGAGGTGAGCTGGTCATGAAGCGCCACCGCTTCCAGCCCGGCAGGCTGACCGCCGGACTCGTCGTCCTCGGGACGGCCCTCGCGTACGGCCTGGACGCCGCCGGGGAGTGGGATCTGCCGCCCTTCGCGCCCCTGCCCGTCCTCCTGGGCGGGCTGTGCCTGGCGGGGCTCGTCTCGGCGCTCGCCTTCGGCGCCCGGCGCCGCCGCACCCGCCTCTCCGAGCACACCGCACCGCCGCTGCGCGATCTGCCCATGGACGAGCTGCGGCGCCGCTACGAGGCGCCGCCCGCGGGCCGCGGCAGCGGCGACGACCACAAGGACGTACAGGAGGACCGGGAGGGGGCTAGCTGAACAGCTGCGCGCCCTGGCGCCTGCGCCGCTTGGAGATGACCACGTCCAGCGACAGATACGGGGTGCCCGCCAGGACCAGCGGCAGCCACGCCATCAGATACGCCAAATCGTTTCCGTAGTAGTACGGGTCCGACTGCCAGCTGACCGTCAGCCACAGGCTCAGCGAGATCAGCGCGCCGCCGAACGCCGCCAGCCGCCCCAGCAGCCCCACGATGGTGCCGAGCCCGACCGCCAGTTCCCCGAAGGCCATGGCGTATCCGAAGCTGGTGGGGTCCTTGAGCGCCAGGTCGATCAGCCACGGCACCGCGGAGCTGTCGCGCACGTCCCGCATCAGCTGGCCCATCGAGCCGACGCCGCTGTCGGCCAGGAAGGCCGAGTCCGTCAGCTTGTCGATCCCCGCGTAGATGAACGTCACCCCGAGGAAGATCCGCAGCGGCAGCAGGGCGTACCGCGCGGCGGTGTCCCGCCAGCCGCCGGTGCCGCCGCTGCCGCCTATCCCGCTCACGCCGCCCATGCCGCCCACACTGCCCGAGCCGGCTCCGACCGTTCTGTCAGCATGCCTCATGACGCCCGCCTCTCCCGTTGCCTCGTCAACAAAACCTTACGGAGGAAACGGGGAGGCGACTCAGTCCAGAACGTCGATCGGATAGCGATTTGTCTCCGCCCCCGCCGCGGTGACGACCTGCACCTCCACCCGCCCCGGCTCCACATCCACCGGCACCGGCACGGTCAGCACGGTGTCGGTCGGGTTGCTGAAGCCCCCGG
>NZ_JBSFMM010000019.1:0-77310 GCF_053599555.1 Streptomyces sp. NPDC000941 | reverse complement strand
ATGGTTCAACCAGTGTCGCAGACGTGCGTACGGCCTCGTGCCACGCGTGGCACGAGGCCGTAACGGCCGGGGCGTGGGGCCGGTCAGCCGCCGCCCACGAAGACCACCATCAGCAGCCAGACCACGGGCGCGGTGGGCAGCAGGGAGTCCAGCCGGTCCATGATCCCGCCATGGCCGGGCAGCAGCTTGCCCATGTCCTTGATGCCCAGGTCACGCTTGATCATGGACTCGCCGAGGTCGCCGAGGGTCGCGCTGACCGCGACGGCGAGCCCGAGGAGCAGCCCCTGCCACCATGCGCCGCCCTTGATCAGGTACTGCATGGACAGCGCGCCCGCGACCATCGCGAAGGCGATCGCGCCGAGCAGCCCCTCGCGGGTCTTGCCGGGGCTGATGCGCGGCGCGAGTTTGTGGCGGCCGAAGCGCCAGCCGACCGCGTACGCACCGGTGTCGCTGACCACGGTCAGCAGCATGAAGACGAGCACCCGCCGCGGCCCGTCGTCGGCCGCGGTCATGAGTGCGACAAAGCTGGCCAGGAACGGCACATAGAAGGCCGCGAAGACGCCGGCCGTGACATCCCTGAGGTAGTTCTCGGGCGGCTCGGTCATCCGCCAGACGAGCACCGCCAGGGCGGTCAGGGCGACGGCCACCCACGCGCCCTCCGCACCGCGCACATAACCGGCGACCACCATGGCGACGCCGCCCACGGCGAGCGGCACCAGCGGGACGTGGATGTCCTTGCGCTCGGCCAGCCGCGAGGTCAGCTCCCACAGGCCGACGACCACCGCGACCGCTATGACGCCGATGAACACCGGCTTGTAGATGAAGAGCGAGGCGACGACCAGCGCGCCGAGACCGACGCCCACCCCTATCGCGGCGGGCAGATTGCGGCCCGCGCTCTTCTTCTTCGCATCGCCTGTCACGTCTGCGCTCCCCGTCCGGTCGGCGCCGCCCGCCTCGCCGGGCTGAGCGGCGCTGCCGGAGGGCATTGCGGCGGGGCGGTCCGAGGGCGTCGGCCGGTGTGCCGCGGGCCGGCGCGGCCCGCGCTCCGGCTCCCGGTCGTCGCGGAACAGAGGGCCGCTCGGCCGAGCGGCCCCCCGGTCACGGTCGGCGGCATCCCAAGGGTCTCCGCCTGCGTGGGGCACGGTGGGCATGGGCCGAGTCTGCGCCGCCTCGCCCACGTCGTGCGCGGGACCCGCCGAGGGCGAGGGCACCTTGCCGCGAAGCGAGGGAGGAGGTCCCTGCTGGGCCGGTCCCCGGAGGCGGGCGCTCGGCGGAGCCCCCCAGGATGAGTCGTTCATCAGACCTCGAGGAGCTCGGCTTCCTTGTGCTTGAGCAGCTCATCCACCTGCGCGACATACTTCGCGGTGGTGTCGTCGAGCTCCTTCTCCGCGCGGCGGCCCTCGTCCTCCCCGACCTCGCCGTCCTTGATGAGCTTGTCGATGGACTCCTTGGCCTTGCGGCGGACGCTGCGGATCGAGATCTTCGCGTCCTCGCCCTTGCCCTTGGCGACCTTGATGAATTCCTTGCGGCGCTGTTCCGTGAGCTCCGGGAACACCACCCGGATGATGCTGCCGTCATTGCTCGGGTTGACGCCCAGATCGGAGTCGCGGATGGCCTGCTCGATATTGCGCAGCGCGCTCTTGTCGAACGGGGTCACCACGGCCATCCGCGGTTCGGGCACCGAGAACGACGCCAGCTGGTTGATCGGCGTCATCGCTCCGTAGTAGTCGGCCACGATCTTGTTGAACATCGCCGGGTGCGCACGCCCGGTGCGGATCGCGGCGAAGTCCTCCTTGGCGACCACAACGGCCTTCTCCATCTTCTCCTCGGCCTCGAGGAGGATCTCTTCGATCACCACTTGCTCCTGGTGTTATCAGTAAGCAGAGCCTCGCCCCTGCGTGCGTCTTCTCCTGCACGGTGTCCGACCGGCAGGCCGTTGTCCATCCCCCGTATGAGCCGTCAGGCCCGGGAGCCCTGGTCGCTCACGAGCGTGCCGATCTTCTCACCCTTCACCGCACGCGCGATGTTTCCTTCGGCGAGAAGCTCGAAGACGAGGATCGGCAGTTTGTTGTCGCGGCAGAGCGTGACGGCGGTGGCATCGGCGACCTTGAGGTCGCGGGTGATCACCTCGCCGTACTCCAGGGCGTCGAACTTCACCGCGTCCGGGTTCCGCGCGGGGTCGGAGTCGTACACCCCGTCCACCCCGTTCTTACCCATGAGCAGGGCCTCGGCATGGATCTCCAGGGCCCGCTGGGCCGCGGTGGTGTCCGTCGAGAAGTACGGCATGCCCATGCCCGCGCCGAAGATGACCACGCGCCCCTTCTCCAGGTGGCGCACCGCACGCAGCGGAATGTACGGCTCCGCGACCTGGCCCATGGTGATGGCGGTCTGGACGCGGGAGTCGATGCCCTCCTTCTCCAGGAAGTCCTGGAGGGCGAGACAGTTCATGACCGTGCCCAGCATGCCCATGTAGTCCGAGCGGGCCCGGTCCATGCCGCGCTGCTGGAGCTCGGCGCCGCGGAAGAAGTTGCCGCCACCGATGACGATGGCGATCTCCGCGCCGTCCCGGACGACCGCGGCGACCTCACGGGCGATGGCGTGCACGACATCCGGGTCGACCCCGAGCCCTCCGCCGCCGGCGAATGCCTCACCGGAGAGCTTGAGCAGGAACCGACGGGGTTTGACCCTGCCCTGAGCGTTCTTCTCGTCGGCGGCCTGTCCGGCGCCCGCGCCCTGATTCATTGGAGATCTCCTCGTGCACATACGAAGAAGGCCATTGCCGGACGGGTCCTTGTTCGACCTCTGCGGCAATGGCCTCCTCGTCACATCTGCGGCCGACCGGTTGACGGTTGGCTGCCTACGACCCTATCGGGGTCGCCGGTCATTCGCTGCTCGGCTCGTACGCCGACGCTCAGACGCCTACGCTCAGACGCCGACGCGGAAGCGCGCGAAGCCCTTGAGCGCGACACCGGCCTCGTCCAGGATCTTCTGGACGGTCTTCTTGTTGTCCTTGGCGAACGGCTGGTCCACCAGGACGTTCTCCTTGAAGAAGCCGGTGACCCGACCCTCGACGATCTTCGGCAGGGCGGCCTCGGGCTTGCCCTCCTCACGGGCGGTGGCCTCGGCCACGCGGCGCTCGTTCTCGACGGTCTCGGCCGAGATCTCGTCACGGCTCAGGAACTTCGGCGCGAACGCGGCGATGTGCTGCGCGATGTCCTTGGCGACCGTGGCGTCTTCCTTGTCCAGCTCGACCAGCACACCGACCTGCGGCGGCAGGTCCGGCATGGTGCGGTGCATGTACGCGGCGACGTAACCGCCGGAGAGCTGCGCGAAGCGGTCCAGGACGATCTTCTCGCCGAGCGTCGCGTTGGCCTCGTCGACGTACGCCTGGACGGTCTTGCCGGGCTCGATCTCGGAGGCGAGCAGGGCCTCCAGGTCGGCCGGGGAGGTCTTGGCGACGTGGGCGGCGATGGCGTTGGCGGCGGCGATGAACTTGTCACCCTTGGCGACGAAGTCGGTCTCGCACTTCAGCTCGACCAGCACACCGGAGGAGTTGTCGTCCGCGATGAGGGAGACGACAGCGCCGTTCTCGGCACTGCGGCCCTCGCGCTTGGCCACGCCCTTCTGGCCCTTGACGCGCAGGACCTCGACGGCCTTGTCGACGCTGCCATCGGCCTCGTCCAGCGCCTTCTTGCAGTCCATCATGCCGGCGCCGGTGAGCTCACGGAGCTTCTTGACGTCAGCGGCGGTGAAGTTCGCCATGATCTGTGAATCTCTTCTCGAAAGTCGAAAGCTCTACGGGGGAACGGCGGGGGTGGTGCCAAGGCACCGTCCCCCGCCGTCACACGTGGTCCGAGTGGTCAGGCCTGCTCGGCGTCCGCGGCCGGGGCCTCAGCGGCGGCCGGAGCCTCAGCCGGAGCCTCAGCGGCGGCCGGAGCCTCAGCCGGAGCCTCAGCCGCGGCCGGCTGCTCGGCCTCGGCGGGCTTGGCAGCCTCGGGCTCGTCGGCCTTCTTCTCACCCTCCAGCAGGTCGCGCTCCCACTCGGCGAGCGGCTCACCGGCGGCCTTGTCGGCCTTCTCGTCACCGGTGGCGACACCGGAGCGGGCGATGAGGCCCTCGGCGACCGCGTCGGCGATCACGCGGGTGAGAAGGGTGACCGAGCGGATCGCGTCGTCGTTGCCCGGGATCTTGTAGTCGACCTCGTCCGGGTCGCAGTTGGTGTCGAGGATCGCGACGACCGGGATGCGGAGCTTGCGCGCCTCACCGACGGCGATGTGCTCCTTCTTGGTGTCGACGATCCAGACGGCGCTCGGCACCTTCTGCATCTCGCGGATACCGCCGAGGGTCTTCTCCAGCTTGGCCTTCTCGCGCGAGAGGACCAGCAGCTCCTTCTTGGTGAGGCCGGAGGCGGCCACGTCCTCGAAGTCGATCTGCTCGAGCTCCTTGAGGCGCTGCAGACGCTTGTAGACGGTCGAGAAGTTGGTGAGCATGCCGCCCAGCCAGCGCTGGTTGACATACGGCATGCCGACGCGGGTCGCCTGCTCGGCGATCGCCTCCTGCGCCTGCTTCTTCGTGCCGACGAACATGATGGAACCGCCGTGGGCGACGGTCTCCTTGACGAACTCGTAGGCGCGGTCGATGTACGACAGCGACTGGAGCAGGTCGATGATGTAGATGCCGTTGCGCTCGGTGAAGATGAAACGCTTCATCTTCGGGTTCCAGCGGCGGGTCTGGTGCCCGAAGTGGACGCCGCTCTCCAGCAGCTCCCGCATCGTGACGACGGCCATGGCCGTACTCCTTGAAGTGCTCGGTTCCGCGGCGGCCGGGCGGCTGCCGCGCCTGACGCCCCGGCGCGTCTGCCACGGGCTGGGCCCTTGCCTTGCGGAGGGCTCGTCCGAGGACCGAGGGACGCGGCCGCCGTGCTCTTCGAGCGGTATCGATGGGTGGATCGAGGCCGATCGGGGTGCCGGTGGCGGGGCGTGCGAAGTCGACCCGGTGACCCGGATCGCCACAAGAAGTGTACGGGACCCGTGCGGTGCCGGGTGACGGCGATATCCACAACCCGTGAGTAGTCCCCAGATCGTGGCCATGATCCACACGAATCGGGCGAGTCGCGTCACTGTGTCTCCATGCGACCGCACACCGCCGCCCCGACCGTCGGCCGGGCCTCCGACCGGGTCCCGGACCGGCCTCCGCTGACCCTGCCGACGTTGCTGCTGACCCTGCTGACCTTGCCGTTCATCGTCTTACTCGGCTCACTCGGCGCGATCCCGCCGCTGTCGGCCTGGCCGGCCGCCGCGTCGGAGTCGACCATGGCGCCGGAGTCGGTCACGGCGTCGGAGTCGGTCACGGCGTCGGAGTCGACCACGGCCGCGGGGGCCTCGGCCCTTGACGGGCGGGCCTGGCCGGTGGGGCCGGAGGCGGGTGCGGACAGACCGACGGTGCTGCGGGGCTGGGAGCCGCCACCCACCCCCTGGGCGGCGGGCCACCGCGGGGTGGACCTGGCGGCCCGCACCGGCCAGCCCGTGCGGGCGGCGGCTGCGGGCCGGGTGTCCTTCACCGGCCAGGTCGCGGGCCGCGGAGTGCTCACCATCGAGCTGTCGAGCACCGGCCGCCCGCCGCTGCGCACGACATACGAGCCGGTACGGGCCGTGGTGACCAAGGGCGAGCAGGTACGGGCCGGCCAGATGGTGGGCGTCCTGGGCGCGGGCCCCTTCCACTGCCCGTCCGGCTGTCTGCACTGGGGCCTGCGCCGCGGGGACCGCTATCTGGACCCGCTGTCGCTGCTCACCCCGTCGATGCTGCGCCACGGCCCCTCCCGGCTGCTGCCGGTCTTCGGCGTCCCGGAGGGGTCGGACGCCCCGGAGCAAGCCGACGCCCAGCAGCGAACGGGCGCCGCGCCGGGAGCGGGTGCCCTCGCGGCCGCGGGCGCTCCGGAACGAGCAGGTGCCGCGCCGGGAGCGGGCACCCGGGGCACGTCGTATACGGCCAGCGGCCGTACGCCGCCTTACACCCTCGCCTCGCGCACCGCGGGCGCCTCCGGCCCCATGGGTCTGGCCTCCGCCGCCGTGCTCGCGGGCGCGGCGGCCTGGGCCGGGGGGCGTCTGCGCCGGGCGCGGGCGATGGGCACCGGGCGGGGGGTCGTCAGGCGCGTACGCCGTGCAGGGCCATGGTGACGGCCGCTTCCGTGACGCCCGCGGGGTCCTCGGCGCCGAGCTCGATCCGGCGGACCGCGGCGTCCACGACGCCCTGCAGCAGCACCGCGGTCAGCCGCGGCTGCTCATGGCCGAGCTCGCCGAGGGCCTGGACGACCATGGCGATCAGCCCGCCATGCGCGGCCCGGATCTTCTCGCGGGCGCCCGCGTCCAGCTCCCCGGCCGAGATCGCCACAACGGCGCGGTGTCGGCGATCGCCGACCAGCGCCAGCTGCTGGCGCACATAGGCCTCGATCTTCGCCTCGGGCGAGTCGACCCGCTCCATGGCCGCCTCGACCTCGGCGGCCCAGACCGGGAAGTCCACCGCGCACAGCTCCTCGACCACGGCCGCGCGGGATCGGAAGTACTCATAGACGGAGGACCGCGCAAGGCTCGTGCGCTCGGCGAGGGCGGGGAAGGTCAATGCCTCCGTCCCACCCTCGGACAGCAGGGAGCGGGCGGCGTCCAGCAGGGCGTCGCGCTGCATCGTCCGGTGCTCGGCCACTGAGGCCGCTCGAATCCTGGGCACGCCACCACTTTACGAAAGGCCCCGTGGCGGGAGCGATACTGCCGGGACGATTCAGCGTCCGACATCGGCCAGCTTGGCCCGCAACTGCAGCACGGATTTGGTGTGGATCTGGCTGACTCTGCTCTCCGTGACCCCGAGGACCTGGCCGATCTCGGACAGCGTCAGCCCCTCGTAGTAGTAGAGGGTGACCACGGTCTTCTCCCGCTCGGGGAGCGTGTTGATGGCGCGGGCGAGCAGCCTGCGCAGCTCGCGGCCCTCGGCCACCTCCACGGGGTTGTCGGCGGCGGTGTCCTCCAGGGTGTCCATGAGGCTCAGCCGGTCTCCGCCCTCCCCTCCGGCGTGCAGCAGGTCTTCGAGGGCGACCACATTGGCGAGCGACAACTGGCTGAAAACCCCGTGCAGTTCATCGAGACCGATGTCCATCTCGGCGGCCACCTCGGCCTCCGAGGGGGTGCGGCGCAGGGCCGCCTCCAGCGTGGCGTAGGCCCGCTCGACCGCTCTGGCCTTCTGGCGGACCGAGCGCGGGATCCAGTCCAGCGCCCGCAGTTCGTCGATCATCGCGCCACGGATCCGGGTGATCGCGTAGGTCTCGAACTTGATGGCCCGCTCGGGGTCGAACTTCTCGATGGCGTCGATGAGTCCGAAGACGCCCGAGGAGACGAAGTCGGCCTGCTCGACATTGGACGGCAGCCCGACGCTGACCCGCCCCGCCACATACTTCACCAGCGGCGAGTAGTGGAGGATCAACTGCTCCCGGAGCCGACCGTCGCCCGTGGACTTGTAGGACCGCCACAGCTCGTCGAGCGATGACGGGGCGGCGGGACGCACCGCGCCGCGGGCAGGGGTCGGCGCCGCGCGGTCAGACCCGGAGATGTGCTGGGGCATTCGTCGCCTTGTGCCGTTCTGCCATGACGTGGGTGAGGAGGTGCGCTTCCGCCGGAAACCTAGTGAGCGTAGCGTGACTGAGCCATCGCGGTATGCGAAGGGAGTCGGCTCGGCGGTGTGCGGATACGGTCATCGCCTCAACCCTTTCACCCGATTGCCCCAAATCTGGGGATCGCCTCGCCGTGTGCTGTCGTTCCGGCGAACCGTCGGAACCAACTCCCAACGGTCGCCATGTCGTTCGACAAAACCCAGGGCGAGCAGCTCATACAGCCGGCTCAACGCTTCCTCGCAGCTCGTCCCCGAGTCCCGGGCGACCTCGCGTCCATCGCTGCCGCCCTGTGCCGACAACGCTTCCAGGACGCGTGCCGTCACGGGATCGAGCAGGTCCCGCTCCACCAGTGGCCCCTGCCGCGCGGGCGCGAGCTCCCCGATGCCGCCCACCAGCTCTGCCACTTCAGCCGCGTCGGTGACCAGAACGGCCTCCCCGCGCAGCAGTTCATGAACCCCCGAGGAGAGCCCGCTGGTGACCGGGCCCGGCACGCCCATGGTGTACCGCCCGAGCTTGAGCGCCCGGCGCGCGGTGACCAGGGACCCGCTGCGGTACTGGGCCTCGACGACGACCGTGCCGCGGGTGAGCGCGGCGATGACCCGGTTGCGCAGCACAAAACGGCTGCGGGTCGGATGCGCGCCGGGCGGTAACTCCGCCAGCACCAGGCCCTGTTCCGCGATCCGCTCGATCAACTCGGCGTGGCCCCGGGGGTAGGGGATGTCGACGCCGGAGGCGAGTACGGCGATGGTCGCCCCGTCCGCCGCAAGCGCGCCGCGGTGCGCGGCGCCGTCCACGCCATGGGCCGCACCGGAGACCACCACCCAGCCCCGCTCGGCGAGCCCGGCCCCGAGCGTCGCCGCGACATGCGCGCCGTAGTCGCTACAGGCGCGGGCGCCCACCACGGCGACGGAGCGCAGCGCCCACATCCGCAGCGAGGGCCGACCGCGCACCCACAGCCCGACCGGACGGGCGTCGCCCAGGTCGTCGAGTTGACCGGGCCACTCCAGGTCGCCGGGGCATACGAACCGTCCACCGCGGACGGCGGCGACGGCCAGGTCCCCGGCGGGGTCCAGACTCTCGGCCCGCAGCCGGCACCCGGCGATGCGCTCCGCGCTCGCCCCGGGCGGCGGCTCACCGGCCCCGCACAGCGCCAGCCGAAGCGCCACCGGCCCCATCTCGCGCAGCCAGCGCCCCACCGTCTCGTCCCCCGGCTCCACCAGCCGGGTGAGCGCGGCCCGCGCCAAGCGCTCCTCCTCCGGCACACCCCCGGCCCCGGACCTGGCCCCAGGCACCTGCACCGGCCTTGTCGCAGTCCCGGACCCGGACCCCGCCCCCGGTCCCACCGCGGTCCCGGCGCCGCCCACACCCGCAGCCTCGGCCTCGCCCCCGGCCCTGGCCCTGGCCCTGGCCGCCTCACCCCCGGCCCCAGTCACAGCCGCGCTCCGGTCAGGGCCCGACACCGGCCCCCTGCCCTCCCACGGGCCGGCCATCAGAACCCCACCGCCCCGGCCGGAACGCCACGGCTGACGCCGGTGCGCAGCTGCAGCGCCTGCGCCACGTCCTCGGCCTCCGGCCGGTCGTGGCCTGCCAGGTCCGCGACGGTCCAGGCGACCCGCAGCACGCGGTCGAGGCCGCGGGCGGTGAGCAGCCCGCGCTCCATGTCGCGCTCGGCCTCCCGCAGCGCCCCGGGGCCGGCGTACCAGCGGGTGCGCAGCTCATGGCCCGGCACCTCGCTATTGGTGCACCAGGGGGTGTCGGCGTAGCGCGCGGCGGCGCGCTCCCGCGCCTCGCGCACCCTGGCCGCGACGACCGCGGTGCTCTCCCCGGCGCCCGGGGCCCCGGTGAGCTCGGCCCGGCTGACCGCCTCGACCCGGACCCGCAGGTCCACCCGGTCCAGCAGCGGCCCGGAGAGCCGCGCCTGATAGCGGCGGACCATCGCGGGCGAGCAGTCGCAGCCGTCGCCGATGTACGAGTGGCGTCCACAGGGACATGGGTTGGCGGCCAGCAGAAGCAGAAAGCGCGCGGGCATGCGCACCATGCCGGCCGAGCGGGCCACCACCACATGGCCGGACTCCAGGGGCTGGCGCAGCGCGTCGAGCACCTGGGCGCTGAATTCGGGCGCCTCGTCCAAAAAGAGCACGCCCCGGTGTGCGAGCGAGACCGCGCCCGGCCTCGGCAGCCCGTTTCCCCCGCCGACCAGGGAGGCCATGGTGGCCGAGTGGTGCGGTGCGCAGTACGGCGGCGCGGCCACCAGCGGATGGCCGGGCGGGAGGATCCCGGCCACCGAGTGGACGGCGGTCACCTCCAGGGACTCCCGCCGGGTGAGCGGGGGCAGCAGACCGGGCAGCCGCTCGGCGAGCATGGTTTTGCCCGCGCCGGGCGGGCCCGCCAGGAAGAGATGGTGGCTTCCGGCCGCGGCGACCTCCAGGGCCTTGCGGGCGGCCCGCTGACCGGCGACCTCGGCCAGGTCGGGGCGGCGGTCGGCGGCCGTCCCCGCATGGGCCGCCACGCCGACGCCCATACCGGCGCCCGCCAAGCTCAGCCCGGCGAGCATCGGGTCGGGGCGGCCCTCCTCGGGCAGTTCCTCCTCGTCGGGCACCGGTGCGTCCGTCAACACGGCGATCAACTGACGCAGGGTCCGCACGCCGAGCACCGAGACGTCCGGCACCAGGGACGCCTCGGCCGCCGTCTGCTCCGGGACGACCACCTGCCGGTATCCGGCCTCGGCGGCAGCGAGCACCGCGGGCAGCACCCCGCGCACCGGGCGGACCCGGCCGTCCAGTCCGAGCTCGCCGATCATCATCAGGTCGGCGATGGCCCGTGGGTCGATGCGCTCGGCGGCCCCGAGCACCGCGCAGGCCACGGCCAGGTCGAAGCCGCTGCCGCCCTTGGGGACGGACGCCGGGCTGAGCCCCACCGTGAGCTTTTTCTGCGGCCAGTCGGCGCCGGAGTTCACGACGGCCGCGCGAACCCGGTCCCGGCTCTCGACCAGGCTCTTGTCGGGCAGGCCGACCAGCGTGAAGGTGGCGACGCCCGGCTCCAGATCGGCCTGGACCTCCACCACCACGCCCTCGACTCCGACCAGGGCGACCGAGCAGGTGCGGGCGAACCCCATCAGGCCACCCCCCGCACATGCTCGACCACCGGCGCGCCGCGCTCGGGCAGCACCACGCCGATCAGGTCGATCCGCACCCCGCCCGGCGGCGGCCCGCCGTGCCGCTCCAGCCAGCGCTCGGCCAGCCGACGCAGCCGGTCGGCCTTGCCGGGGGTGACGGCCGCCATCGGGTGTTCATAGCCGCCGAGACGGCGCGTCTTGACCTCGCACACCACCAGCGCCCCGGCGTCCAGGGCGACGATGTCGATCTCTCCGTCCCGGCACCGCCAGTTCCGCTCCACGACGGTCATCCCGGCCTCGGACAGCCGACGCACCGCCAGATCCTCGCCGTAGCGTCCGAGCGCTCCTCGGGCGTTCATTCGGCACCACCTCCGTCACCGACTGTGACGGCTCGGCGCCGGATTATTGGATCTTTGTGGACAACCGACTGGTTGTGGACAACTCAGCCACTCGGAAGGTCGAGATCGCTCTTGTTCAGCTCCTCGATGTTCACGTCCTTGAATGTCAGGACGCGTACCTGCTTCACGAAGCGGGCCGGTCGATACATGTCCCAGACCCAGGCGTCGGCCATGGAGACCTCAAAGAACACCTCACCCTGCACCGAGTGCACCTGCATCTCGTAGTCATTGGTGAGATAGAAACGCCGTTCAGTCTCGATCACATATTTGAACAGACCGACGACATCGCGGTACTCCCGGTAGAGCTTCAGCTCCATCTCGGTCTCGTACTTCTCGAGGTCCTCGGCGCTCATGGCATGTTCCCCTTCAGCCGTGCGTCCCCCCATTGTGCGTCAGACGCGCTCAGTCTCCAGGATCACCGGCACAGTCGGGGGTCCCTCGTCGAGCAGCCTACGCAACAGCCCCACGAGCTGTGACGGGTACACCGGCTCTCGTACCGCCGCCAGCTCCTCGACCGTCCACCACCGCAGCCCCGTGACGCTGCGCCGCTCCAGCTCGGTATGGCCGCCGGTCCACGTCGCGGTCTGCTCCGTACGGGCCAGGTAGTACCACTCGTCCTGATGCCAGCGGCGGCCGTCGAACGGGAAGGAGCACACCCGCCGCCACACCACGGGCCCCAGCTCCACCTGTTTGATCCCGGTCTCCTCCGTCAGCTCCCGGCGCGCCGCCTGCTCGCGGCTCTCATCGCCCTCCAGCCCGCCGCCGGGGGTGAACCACCAGGTCGTCGACGGGTCCTCGGGTTCGAAGCCGTGTATCAGCAGAATCCTGTCGTGCGGGTCGAGCAGGACCACCCGGGCGACCTTCCGCAGGTCCTCGCCCCGGCCCTCCGCGCCTGTCCCCTCAGACACCGGTCGCCACCTTCGTCGTCTTCCCGCGCCGCTTCTCGCCCCGCTTGCCGCCGCGCCCGATCCGGCGCGCCAGCGGCCCGTACGCCGCGCCGCCCAGGATGAGCACCGCGCCGGCCACGGCGGAGATCAGGATGAGCCGCAGCGGCCCCGGCTGTGAGACGCCACCGGACAGCGCCTTGAAGGCTTCCGGCCGGTCCAGCATCCCCAGATCCGGCGGCCAGACCGTGGCGTCCACCCGGCCGCTCACCGCGCTGCGCGGAACGGCTCCGTCCGCGCCGTCGGACAGATGCACACGGGAGTCCAGGGAGTCGTTGCGGTGGTCGCCCAGCAGGAACAGCTTCCCCTTGGGCACCGTCGCCGAGAAGACGGTGGGCGAGGCCGACCCCTTGGTGTGCAGATACGGTTCGTCGAGGGGCTTGCCGTTCAGCGTCAGCCGGCCCTGCTTGTCACAGCACGCGACGGTGTCCCCGCCGACGCCGACGACCCGCTTCACCATCGGCAGATCGCCCCAGACCGAGTCCTTGAAGACGACCACATCGCCACGGCGCACCTCGTCGCCGTCTATTCGCTCCGCCAGCACGCGGTCGCCCCGGCCGATGGTCGGCGACATCGAATCGGTCGGGACGGTGTACGGCTTGTAGAGCACCGCGCCCCAGACGAACGACCCCAGGAAGAGCACACAGCCGACGGCGACCGCCACTCCGGACAGGACGCTCCCAAGCCCCCTGCCGCCCCCTCCGACCTGCCGGGCTCCGCTCATTCCAGTGCTCCTGCCTCACGTAGCAGAGGTCGATCCCCATCGCACCCCAGGTCGTCAGCACCCTACCCGGCGGTACGGACCTCAGGCAGCCGTCCCGCGCGCCTTGCGGACGAGCCTGCGGCGGCGCCACAGAACGATCGGGACCGCGCCCGCGAACCCGAGCGCCGAGGGGGCCATGGAGGCCGCCGCGCTCAGCCCCGGCTGGTCGAAGGTGCCGGGGACGGAGAGGGTCGACCAGCGGTCGATCGGCCATGCGACCACGATGGCCCGCCCGACGACCTTGTCCACCGAGACGGTGCCATTGTCCAGATTCTGGTGGTAGCGCGAGTCCAGCGAGTCCTGGCGGTGGTCGCCCATCACCCAGATCCGGCCCTTGGGCACCTTGATCGGGCCGAACGGCTTGTCGTCGCAGGGCGTGTTCCCGGGGAAGATGTAGTTACGCTCGTTCAGCGCCTTGCCGTTGACCTTGACCGGTCCGCCCTTCTGGCACTCGACCGTGTCCCCGCCGACCGCGATGACCCGCTTGATCAGGTCCTTCTCCTCCGCGGACGGCATCAGGCCGATAAAGCTGAGCACCCGCTGAACGCCCTTGGCGAGCGGGCCCGAATCGGACTGCTGGGTCTCGCCGAGCCAGCCGCCCGGATCGTGGAAGACGACGACCTCGCCGCGCTCCGGCTCGGCGCCGAACCACGGGGTCAGCTTGTCCACCAGCACCCGGTCGCCGCGCTGCAGCGTGTTCTGCATGGAGTCGGAGGGGATGGAGAACGCCTGCACCAGGAACGTTTTGATCAGCAGGGCGAGCAGCAGCGCGATGCCCACGAGGATCGGCAGCTCTCTCCAGAACGAGCGCGTCGTCTTGGCGCCGTCCTTCGCGCCGTCCTCGTCCTTGGCGCTGTTCTCCTCAACCTTGTCCTCGCCGGGCTCGTCACCCGCCCGGCCCTCGGCACCAGGAGGGTCCGAGGGATCCGGGGAACCCGAGGAGCCGGCGGAGGCCGAGAAGCCCGGCTTGCCGAGGGAGACGGGAGACTCAGCGGAGCCCGGAACGTCAGCGGCGCCGGGAGCGGCCGGTGAACCGCCCTGGGGGCCGGCCGAGGCGTCCGTCGCACCGGAGCCCCCCGGCGCCTCGAATGTCTCGGGCGTCCCGCCCGTAGGCGCATCGGCCGCGCGCGCCCCGTTCACCGGTGGCTCTTCGCTCCCCCCCGGTCGCCTCTCGGGCTCTTCGTGACCGGATCGAGCGCCGACCGCCAAATCCCCCACATTCACTCCTCACGCCGCGCTGCCGCCCACGCCACGAACGGCGCAGGCCCACCACTCCCATAACGAGCGGGAGTTCCGCAGGGGTCGGGAGCTGGACCAACCCTTGCTGGTCCGAGGACAGCCTATGCGGCGAGCCGCGTGCCTGCGTCGCCCCGCTCGGCGCGTCCTTCACTGAGGCATATGTCTCAGGCTCTTCCAGGCTCTGCCAGTGTCCGAAGGGCCACGCGATCACAATGGCCCGGCCGACGACCAGGTCATCCGAGACGGTTCCCTGGTCAGGCTCGTCCAGATGGACCCGCGAGTCCGCCGAATTGGCCCGGTGATCGCCCATCACAAAGATCCGCCCCTGAGGGACAGTCACCTTGAACCGGCGCTCCGAGGGCACATTATCCGGGTGCAGATACGGCTCGTTCAGCGGCGTGCCGTTGACCGTCACCCGGCCGTCTTTGTCACAGCAGGCGACCGTGTCGCCGCCGACCCCGACCACCCGCTTGATCAGATCCTGCTCGTTCGAGGACGGAAGCAGTCCGATCCAGGTCAGGAACTGCTTGGCCTGCTTGATGACGACCGGATCTTCCTTGGGCGGCTTCCGCTCGTCCTCGAGCCAGCCTCCGGGGTCCTTGAACACCACCACATCCCCGCGCGACGGCTTCGAGCCGAACCACGGTGTGAGTTTGTCCACCAGCACCCGGTCGCCGATCCTGATCGTCTGCTCCATCGAGCCCGACGGGATCACAAACGCCTGGACCAGAAAGGTCTTGAGCACCAGGGCGATCACCAGCGCCACGCCGATCAGGATCGGGATCTCTTTCATGGCCGAACGGCGCCGCCTGCGCTTGATACGGCGCTGGACCTTGCGCCGCTCCGCGCGCCCGCCCAGACGCGGCCCCGTACGCGGCGCGTCCTCGCTGTGCACGGGGCGCGAGCCAGGGATGTAGCCAGGACTGCCGGGGCCCGAGCCCTGGTGGCCCGAGCCCGGACGGCCGGAGCCCAGACGGCCCGGGCCGGGGCGACGGGTCCCGTGCCGGGACCGTCCGCGGTTACCCATGTGCGCCGCCCGGGGCCGGGTCCGGTACGTGTTCGAAGGCCCCCGGGCGGTGTACTCCGCTCCAGCGGCCGACCGGCCAGCCGATCCAGTCGGCGCGTCCGATCACCTTGTCGACCGGGACCGTGCCTCCGCCCGGCTCGCCGAGGTGGTCCCGTGAGTCCCTGGAATCACTGCGGTGGTCCCCCATGACCCACAGCCTTCCCTCGGGCACCACGATGTCGAACGGGACCTGTGACGGGGCATCCCCCGGAAACAGGTAGTCCTCGTCCACCGGCTTCCCGTTCACCTCGATCCTCCCCCGCTTGTCGCAGCACCTGACCCGGTCACCACCCACACCCACGACACGCTTGATGTAGTCGGTCTCGGCCGGTTCGGCCAGCCCAACCGCCGCGGCCGCGCCGCGCACCAGCGCCACCACCGGATTCTGGGACGGCTCCTCCTGTACGAAGGACCCGGTTCCGTCGAACACGATGACGTCACCGCGGCGCGGCGTATCACCGAAACGGTACGCCAGCTTGTTCACCAGGACCCGGTCTCCGGGCCGAAACGTGTTCTCCATCGATCCGCTGGGGATCAGAAAGGGCTGTACGACGAAGGCGCTCAGCAGAAGGACGAAGACGGCGCAGACCGCCACGAGCACACCGGCCCGCCGCCAGGGCCCGCCCCCGATCAGCCGGCCGAGCCCCCGCCGCGTACGAGAAGGGCTCGTACGCGAAGAGCGCGATCGCTCCTCCTGTCCCTCGTGGGAACGGGAGGAGCGATCGCGCTCTGAGAGCTGGGCGTCGGTCTCCATCGGGCCAGAGCCTATCCGGCCCGCCTGTGCCGTCCGGCAGTAGCTCAGTTGTCGCGCAAAACTCAGTTGTCGCGCTTTTCCTTGATCTTCGCGGCCTTGCCGCGGAGGTCGCGCAGGTAGTACAGCTTGGCGCGGCGGACGTCACCGCGGGTGACGACCTCGATCTTCTCGACGATCGGGGTGTGCACCGGGAAGGTGCGCTCGACGCCGACGCTGAAGCTCACCTTGCGGACGGTGAAGCTCTCGCGCACACCAGAGCCCTGGCGGCGGATGACGACGCCCTTGAACTGCTGGACACGGGAGCGGTTGCCCTCGATGACGCGGACGTGGACGTTGACCGTGTCGCCGGGGCGGAAGGTCGGGATGTCGCTGCGCAGCGACGCGGCGTCGACGGTGTCGAGCACGTGAGACATGATCGTCTGCTTTCCTCGCTGATGCCACAGGTCATCAGCGGCATATCGGTGATGATGGGGAGTGCCGTCTGGTCGGGCGGGCGTCGATCCCCCTGCGGCAGGGGCGCACACCGGACGTACAGCAGCGGCCTATTCTTCCACGGCCGGGCCCGACCGCCCAAATCGGGGCCCTTGATCGTGTTCGCTCGCCTCCGGAAGCTCCTCCCAGCCCAGTTCCGCCAGGAGCTTCCGGTCGTACTTGTCCAGCGCCGCCGCGTCGCAGCGCGCTATGAGGTCCGGCCGGTTGCGGCTGGTACGGCGGAACGCCTCGTCCCTGCGCCAGCGCGCGATCCTGCCGTGGTGGCCGCTGAGCAGCACCTCCGGGATGCCCCGGTCGCGCCACAGCGGCGGCTTGGTGTAGACGGGCCCCTCCAGCAGATCGGCCATCGCGCCGGGGGCGAAGGAGTCGTCGCGGTGCGATTCGGCGTTGCCCAGCACGCCGGGCAGCAGCCGGGCCACGGCCTCCGTGATCACCAGGACCGCGGCCTCCCCGCCGGCCAGCACATAGTCGCCGATGGAGACCTCGTAAACATCCAGGCGCTCGGCGTACTCGTCGATCACCCGGCGGTCGATGCCCTCGTAGCGGGCGGGGGCGAAGACCAGCCAGGGGCGCTCGGCCAGTTCGACGGCGAGGGCCTGGGTGAACGGGCGGCCGCTCGGGGTGGGCACGACCAGCGCGGGCAGCGGCGGCGCCCCGTCCCCGCCGGCCCCCGGCACACCGGGCTCCGTACCACCGGTCCCCGACGCGATGATCTCGTCCAGCGCCTCGCCCCACGGCTCGGGCTTCATGACCATGCCGGGCCCGCCGCCGTACGGGGTGTCGTCGACGGTGTTGTGCCGGTCGTGCGTCCAGGTCCGCAGATCGTGGACGCGTACGTCCAGCTGTCCGCGGGCGCGCGCCTTGCCGACCAGCGAAACGTTCAGCGGCTCCAGATACTCCGGAAAGATCGTGACGACATCCAGCCGCATCATGCGCCCCCACGCTCGGCGCCGCCCTCGCCGCGGGCGACCTCGGCCTGGGTCTCGTCGAGCAGACCGGGCGGCGGGTCGATGACGGCGCGCTGCGCCTCGAGGTCGATCTCCGGCACCACCTCGGAGACGAACGGGATCATCACCTCGCTGCCGTCGGACCGCCGGACGATCAGCAGGTCCTGGTACGGCAGATGGGAGATCTCCGAGATCCGGCCGACCTCGGTGCCGTCGACGGTGACCACGTCCAGGTCGATCAGCTGATGGTCGTAGTACTCATCGGGGTCCTCGGGCGTGTCCTCGGGGTCGACCTCCGCGATGAGCAGGGTGCCGCGCAGCGCCTCGGCGGCCGTACGGTCCGCGAACCCCGCGAAGCGCAGCAGCAGCCGGCCGCTGTGCACCCGGCCGGTCTCGATGGTCAGCGGCCCGGCCGAGGCGGGCTCGGTGGCCAGGACCGCACCCGGGGCGAGCCGCAGCTCCGGCTCGTCGGTGCGCACCTCGACGGTGACTTCGCCCTTGATGCCGTGGGCGCGGCCGATCCGCGCCACAACCAACTGCACTGTTCCCTGTTCCCTTCACACACACGGGCCGGGCACGCACACGGGCCGGGGACGGCCCAAAGCCCTCCCCGGCCCGTGCCGGTGCTCTTCTTGACGCTGCTCAGCGAACCTGGTCCACGTCGACGAGGTCGACGCGGACGCCACGGCCGCCGATGGCGCCCACAACGGTGCGCAGGGCGCGGGCGGTGCGGCCGTTACGACCGATCACCTTGCCGAGGTCGTCGGGGTGCACCCGTACCTCGAGCACGCGCCCGCGCCGCAGGTTGCGCGAGGCGACCTGCACGTCGTCGGGGTTATCGACGATGCCCTTCACCAGGTGCTCGAGGGCCTCCTCGAGCATCCTCAGGCCTCGGCCGCCGCGTCAGCGGCCGCCTCGTCCGACTTCTTCTCGGACTTCTTCGCCTTCGGGGTGATGGCCTCACCCTTCGCCTCGCCACCGGTGTCCTTGGCGGCGGCCTCGAACAGGGCGCGCTTGTCGGCCTTCGGCTCGGCGACGAGCATCGGGGCCGGGGCGGGCAGGCCCTTGAACTTCTGCCAGTCGCCGGTGACCTTCAGGATGGCGAGCACCGGCTCGGTCGGCTGCGCGCCGACACCCAGCCAGTACTGCGCACGCTCCGAGTCCACCTCGATGCGCGAGGGGTTCTGCACCGGGTGGTACAGACCGATCTCCTCGATGGCCCGGCCGTCACGGCGGGTACGGGAGTCGGCGACGACGATGCGGTAGTGAGGCGAACGGATCTTGCCCAGACGCTTCAGCTTGATCTTGACTGCCACGGGAGTGGTGTCTCCTGGTCTTGACGTGATTGAGCACTGCGAAGTGCCGCGTGGGGTTGCGGTACCCGAGTGCCCGATGGACGCGTCAGCCGGAGGAGAGAGGGCCCCGGTCGGCTGTCGAGTACAGCTGACCATTGTGCCACACCGTGACAGGTCAGCCGACCGCGGCCACCGGCTCCGGGATACGGAACGGCTTCCCGCATCCCCCGCACATGATCGGCGCCTGCGCCAGCACCGATGGGACGACGCGGACATTGCGCCCGCAGTCGCACACCGCCTTCACCCGGACCCCGCCACCCGACGAACCGTGCCGGGCGGCCGGTCCACGGAAGGTGCGGGCGGTGTCGGCGGCGGTCGCGACGGTGTGCGCCTTGAGGGCGCGCTGGAGTCGGTCGATGGTGGTCCGATAGCGCCTTCTCGCCTCGGGACTGAGCGTGACCAGCGAGAAGCCGCTGCTGGGGTGCGGCTCATCGGGGTGGTCCAGGCCCAACTCCTCGGCGATGGCCAGGAAGCGGCGGTTGTGGTAGCGGCCGGCACGCGAGGTGTCACGGACACCGCGCGCCGCGGCGATGCCATGGACTGCCTCGTGCAGCAGCCGTTCGAAGGAGAGCTCGGCGCCACATGCGGACGACGACTCTCCGATCAGCGATTCTGGCGCGGCGAGATCCGGCAGCTCGGGGTGGTGCCGTTGAATATCGGCCCACGCCTGCGCCAGCTCTGCGGCGAGTACAGGTGGTGTCGTGCTCACGTCGTGATAACGAGCGGGGAGTGCCCGGTGTTCCGATTCCGGGGCATCACAAATAATTTGCACGTACCAGTCAGTTCAGCGCTGATGCGCCCCGAGGAGGGCGGGTGCGCCGATGTGTGGATGAGCCACCCACCGCGCACCAAGGCGGTACGTAACACCCGCCCCGCACCGCCCCTGGACTTCCACCAGCCTTCCGCTCAGCTTTCCGCTCGGCGGAAGCGCGCTTCCCCGCTCGGCGGGGGCGCGCTTCAGCCTCTGCCTCAATAAGCGCGCGCGACAAACGCGACGTTACCGGGCGCGTCATCGGCGTCCGGCACCGACCCGTCCTCGGCCACCAGACAGCGCACGGACACGGCCTGCTCGGCGAGCGCCGCCTCGCCCTCCGGGCCGAGGTCCGCCCAGGGGATCCGCGCCCAGCCGCCGGCCGCCGCGGCCTCGGCGGCCTCCTCGACGGTCCGCACATCCGTGGTACGGGCCTCGCGCCGCTCCCGCGCCTGGCGCAGCAGCAGCGCTTGGTCCTCCTCCAGGACCTTCGGCAGCAGATCGGGAAGCGCGTCCAGTCGCACCGGCTCCTTGCCGCCCGGGATCCGCCGCGCCACCATCGCGGTGCCGCCCTCCAGGTCGCGCGGGCCGACCTCGATCCGCACCGGAACGCCCTTGAGCTCCCAGTCCACCGCGCGACGGCCGAAGGGGGTGTCGGTCCGGTCGTCGACCTGGACCCGCACCCCGGCCACCGCCAGCCGGTCGCCGATCTCGCGGACCTTGGCCAGCACCGCCTCGTCGCCCTTGATGGCCAGCACCACGGCCTGCACGGGAGCCAGCCGCGGCGGAACGCGCAGCCCGCTGTCGTCGCCGTGCATCATCACCAGCGCGCCGATCATGCGGGTGGTGGAGCCCCAGGAGGTCTGCCAGACCAGTTCCTGCTTGCCCTCCTTGGACAGGAACTGGGTGTTGAACGCGCGGGCGAAGTTCTGCCCCAGCTCATGGCTGGTGCCCAGCTGCAGCGCCTTGCCGTCGCCCATCATCCCCTCCAGCGTGAGGGTGTTGATGGCGCCCGCGAACCGCTCCTTGGCGGTCTTGCGGCCCAGGACGACGTCCATGGCCAGCACGTTCTCCATGAAGTCGGCGTAGACGTGCCGGTGGATACGGGAGGCGAAGTCGCGGGCGTCCTCGTACGTGGCGTGGGCGGTGTGGCCCTCCTGCCACAGGAACTCGGACGTACGCAGGAACAGCCGCGGCCGCAGCTCCCAACGCACCACATTGGCCCACTGGTTGATCAGCAGCGGCAGATCGCGGTAGCTCTGCACCCACTTCGCGAAGTACTCGTTGATGATCGTCTCGGATGTGGGCCGGACGACCACGGGCTCCTCGAGCTTCTTGCCGCCGCCGTGCGTGACGATGGCGAGCTCAGGGGCGAACCCCTCGACGTGCTCCGCCTCCTTCGTCAGATACGACTGCGGGATGAAGAGCGGGAAGTACGCGTTCTGGACGCCCTCGGCCTTGATGCGGGCGTCCATGTCCTGCTGCATCCGCTCCCAGAGCCCGTAGCCATACGGTCGGATGACCATGGTGCCGCGCACCGGACCGTTGTCGGCCAGCTCGGCCTTGTTGATCAGATCCTGGTACCAGCGCGGAAAATCCTCCGCCTGGGGGGTGAGAACGGGAGCCTTCGCCATGGCGCCGATCGTACGGCGACGGCCCGCCGAACCGTGAATTCATTTGGCCAGGGCAACAACAGGGGAACAAGAGGGGCAACGGGGCGGCAGCCGGACCGCGCCCCCGGACGCAGTCGGGAACAGGGGGCGCACAACGGGGGCATACAAGCATGGCCGCGAAAGCTCTGGACGCGCGGACGGATGCGCAGTTCCCTGGCCTACGGGGGTGGAACGCGCGGCGCACAACGGTGGCAACAGGCTCTTCGGCTCACGGCACTGCTCTCGTCGGATTGGGGCGCATTCCATGACATCTACGCTCATACGGCGGCACCATTCCCCGTACCCCTCCTCCCCCTCCGCACCGGGCGCCGCGATATCCCGCGCCCGTGCCCGCGACTGGGCGGAGATCCAGGAACGGATGATGGTGCCGCTGTACGAGGCCGTGTACGAGCGCCTGGAGGTCGGCGCCGGTACCCGGCTGCTGGGCCTGGGCTGCGGCTCGGGCCTGGCCCTCCTCATGGCGGTGGCGCGCGGCGCCACCGTGTGCGGGGTGGACCCGGACGAGGAGCGCCTGGGGCTCGCCTGCGAGCGGCTGCTCGCGGGCCCCGGAGCGCGGCCGGGCGGCGCGCGCCCTGGCGTACCGGGCGGCGTCGCGCGCCTCGCCCGCCTGGCGGACGGCGTCGGCCTGGGGAGCGCTCTGACGGCGGCGGGGGCCGAGTCCGGATTCACCGTCGTTACGGCCTTCGGCCCGCTGTCGGCTCTCGGGTCCGGAAGCGCCCTGCCGGAGCGGCTCGCCTCGGCCGCCGCCCTCGCCGAACCCGGCAGCCCGGTCGTTCTGACCGGCTGGGGTCCGCCCGAGCGGTGCGACACCTCCACGGTGCTGCGCGTGGGCGCGCGCCTGGCCGACCGGACGGTCCCCCAGCTACCGCTGGGAGGTACCCCCTGCTGGCAGCCGTGTGGCAGGGACGAACTGGAGGACCTGGCCCAGCGGGCCGGGCTGCGGCTCGACGGCTCGGGCCGGGTGGCCTGCCCCTTCGGGTACGCGGACATGGACAGCGCGGTGCGCGGGCTGCTGTCGACCGGGCTGTTCGACGCGGCGGAACGCACCACCGACGCCATACAGGTGCGCAAGGAGATCACGGAAGCCCTCCATCCGTACCGGCGCCAGGACGGCACGGTGTGGATGGAGAACGTGATGCGCTATCTGATCGCGCGGACGTAAAGGCGCCCAGGCGTAAAGGCACCCCGGTGTAAAGGCGTGCAGGTGTGAGGGCCCGCGGGCGCCTCGGCCCGCCCAGCCCTCGCGCCTCGCCCGCTCAGCCCATGAACTTCTTGAACTCGTCGGGCAGTTCGAAGTCCTGCGCAGCCTGGCCGGCGGGCAGACCGAACGCCCCGCCCGGCTGCCCCGCCTGCTCACGGCGGGCCGCGGCGGCCTGCTCCTCGGCCTTGCGCTTCATCGGGTTGCCACTGCGCTGCTTGCCCTTGGCCTTCTTCTGCGGCTTGCCCTTGCGCTTGGCGGCGCCGCCGCCCATGCCCGGGATGCCCGGCATGCCGGGCATCCCGCCCTGCGCCATCTTCGACATCATCTTGCGCGCCTCAAAGAACCGCTCCACCAGGTTCTTGACCGCGCTGACCTCGACACCCGAGCCGCGCGCGATACGGGCGCGGCGCGAGCCGTTGATGATGGTCGGGTCATGGCGCTCGCCGGGCGTCATCGACTTGATGATCGCGGCGGTGCGGTCCACGTCCCGCTCGTCGAGGTTGTTGATCTGGTCCTTGATCTGGCCCATGCCCGGCAGCATGCCGAGCAGCTTGGAGATGGAGCCCATCTTGCGGACCTGCTCCATCTGCGCCAAGAAGTCGTCGAGCGTGAACTCCTTGGGGCCCTTCGCCAGCTTGGCCGCCATCTTCTCGGCCTCTTGCTGGCTGAAGGTCTGCTCGGCCTTCTCGATCAGGCTGAGCATGTCGCCCATGCCCAGGATGCGGGACGCCATGCGGTCCGGGTGGAACGCGTCGAAGTCGTCCAGCTTCTCGCCGTTGGAGGCGAACATGATCTGGCGGCCGGTGACATGCGCGATGGACAGCGCGGCACCGCCGCGCGCGTCGCCGTCGAGCTTGGAGAGCACCACGCCGTCGAAGCCGACGCCGTCGCGGAACGCCTCAGCGGTGTTCACCGCGTCCTGGCCGATCATCGAGTCGACGACGAAAAGGACCTCGTCCGGGCGGACCGCGTCGCGGATGTCCGCGGCCTGCTGCATCAGCTCCTGGTCGATGCCGAGGCGGCCGGCGGTGTCGACGATCACCACGTCGTGCTGCTTGGTCTTGGCGAACTCGATCGAGTCCTGGGCCACCTTCACGGGGTCGCCCACGCCGTTGCCCGGCTCCGGGGCGAAGACCGCGACACCGGCCCGCTCGGCGACCACCGAAAGCTGGTTGACGGCGTTGGGGCGCTGCAGGTCACACGCGACCAGCAGCGGCGCGTGGCCCTGCCCCTTCAGCCAGCGGCCGAGCTTTCCGGCGAGCGTCGTCTTACCGGCACCCTGCAGACCCGCGAGCATGATCACGGTCGGCGGCTGCTTGGCGAAGCGGAGGCGGCGGGTCTCGCCGCCGAGGATGCCGACCAGCTCCTCGTTGACGATCTTGATGACCTGCTGGGCGGGGTTCAGCGCCTGGGAGACCTCGGCTCCCGTCGCCCGTTCCTTGATCTGCTTGATGAAGGCCCGGACGACGGGAAGCGCGACGTCCGCTTCGAGCAGGGCGATACGGATCTCACGCGCCGTGGCGTCGATGTCCGCCTCGGAGAGGCGGCCCTTGCCCCGGAGGTTCTTGAAAGTCGCTGCGAGGCGGTCGGAGAGGGTATCGAACACGGTGGTCGCGAATCCTTCGGTCGGATGTCGGGTCGGCGGTCGGCCTCCAAGGGTATCCGCCCGCCGCCCGAACGGTCTGCCCCCTGGTGCCGCGCCCCGGTGGAGCCGCACCCGCCGGGCGCTACGCGCTCAGCGTCCGCTCGACCTCCTTGGCCACCTCCGCCGCACGCATGGGCTGCAGCGGGGCGCCTGAGGCGTCCGTGACGTAGAAGGCGTCCACCGCGTTGGCTCCGAGCGTGCTGACGTGGGCGCTGCGCACCGTGACCCCCGCGTCCTCCAGCGCGCGGCCGATGCGGTGCAGCAGCCCGGGGGCGTCCTGGGCGCGCACCTCGATCACCGTGGCGAGCTGGGAGCTGCCGGGCGCGACGGTGACCCGCGGGGGCGGGGCGTGCACGCCGCGGCGGCGGGGGTATTTGCGGTACGCGGCCTCGCGCTCCGTGAGCCTGGCCACTATGTCGAGCGACCCGTCCAGGGCCCGCAGCAGGTCCTTGCGCAGCCGTGCGGCCTGCGGCAGCGAGCCGTACTCGGCGGCCACCCGCCAGCTCAGCAGCAGCGCGCTGGGCCCCGCCCCGGACACCTCTCCTGCCGGTTCCCCGGTCAGTTCGCCGGGCAGCTCGACAGCGCGCAGGTCCGCCGCCCGTACGGTCAGCCGGTGCAGCGCCAGTACGCCGGCCGCCGCCGGCAGCACGCCGGGCTGCTCGGGTACGGCGATCAGAAGCTCGACTCCGATGGGCTCCGCACCAGGCTCCGCGTCGGCCCCCTCGCCCGCGCCCGGCTGTCCGGCGGCGGCCGCCTCGCCCGGCGCCAGCGCCTCCGAGCGCGCGCGCAGGGCGAGCACGGGGCCGCCGGTGCGCCAGGCCTCGATGGCCAGTCGCTCCTGTTCGGCGGTGGTCTGCTGGGGCGCGGAGGAGTCCGCCGCCGGCTCGCCGGCCAGGACCGCCGAGACCCGCTTGACCAGGTCGGTCACGAGCGAGCCGCGCCAGGCGCTCCAGGCCGCGGGGCCGGTGGCGAGGGCGTCGGCCTCGGTGAGGGCGTGCAGCAGCTCCAGGGTGGCCGTGGAGCCGACGGCCTCGGCGACCGAGCGCACGGTGGCGGGGTCGTCCAGGTCGCGGCGGGTGGCGGTGTCGACGAGCAGCAGGTGGTGGCGGACCAGCGTGGCGAGGACGGCGACGTCGGCGCGGTCGAAGCCGATCCGGGACGCCACGTCCCGGGCGATGGTCTCGCCCGCCACCGAGTGGTCGCCGGGCCAGCCCTTGCCGATGTCGTGCAGCAGCGCGGCGACCAGCAGCAGGTCGGGGCGGCCGACGCGGCGGCTGAGCGCGCTGGCCCGCACGGCGGTCTCGACGAGGTGGCGGTCGACGGTCCAGCGGTGCACGGCGTTGCGCTGCGGGCGGCAGCGCACCCGCTCCCAGTCCGGCAGCAGCCGGGTGATCAGCCCCTCGGCCTCCAGGGCCTCCCAGACCGCGACGGTGGACTCGCCCGCGCCGAGCAGCGTGACCAGCTGCTCCCTGGCCTCGGGCGGCCACGGTACGGGCAGGGGCTGTGCGGCGGCGGCCAGGCGCCGTACGGCGTGCAGCGACAGCGGCAGACCGGCCTGGGCGGCGGCCGCCGCGGCCCGCAGCGGCAGGACCGGGTCGCGCTCGGGGCGCGCGGTGCGTGCCAGCACCGCCTCGCCGTCCTGTTCGACGACGCCCTCGGCGAGCGGGCTGCGCTCCCCCGCCGCGTCCGCGCCGCCGCCCCCGGAGCCGCGTCCGCGGCTGCCGAGGAGGCCGCGCAGCCGCGGCCGGGTCGACCGGGCGCGCAGCACCCGCTCGACCTCGCGCCAGGTCACATCGCTCGCGTACGAAATGGTCCGGGCCGACTCGTACACCTGGCGCAGCAGGGTGTCGGCGTCCAGCAGGCCGAGCTCGGCCGCGACCTGGTCCTGCTCCTGGAGGGCGAGCCGGTCGGTGGCCCGGCCGGTGGTCAGGTGCAGCGCGTCCCGTACGTCCAGCAGCAGCCGGCGCGCCTCGGCAAGGCCCTCGCGCGGCGCGTCGGCGAGCCAGGAGGCGGCGATGGCCCGCAGCGCCGTCGCGTCGCGCAGCCCACCGCGCGCCTCCTTGAGGTCCGGTTCCAGCAGGAACTGCAGCTCGCCGTGGCGCTCGGCGCGCTCCTGGCCCAGTTCGCGCAGCTCGGGCAGGCGCTTGGGGGCCCTGGCCCGCCAGTCGGCGAGCACCGCCGTGCGCAGCCCCGCGCTGAGCGCGGCGTCGCCCGCGATATGGCGCGCGTCCAGCAGGCCGAGGTGGGCCTTCAGGTCCTCGCCGGCGGTCTTACGGGCCTGGTCGGGGGTGCGTACGGAGTGGTCAAGGGCCAGCCCCATGTCCCACACCGGGTACCAGACGTGGTCGGCGAGGGTGGCGATGGCTGAGGCGTCCGCCGAGCCGTCGTGGAGCAGCAGCACGTCCAGGTCGCTGCGCGGGGACAGTTCGCCGCGTCCGTATCCGCCGACCGCCACGAGGGCGACGCCTTGGGTGATACCGGCCTTCTCCGCCCCGCCGGCCAGCAGCGCGGCCAGCCATTGGTCGGTCAGCTCGGCGAGGGCGGTACGGCGCGGCGGCCCGGACCGCGACTCCTCTTGCAGGAGTCGCAGCCGGGCCGCCGCGTAGCCACCGGGCACCGAGTCGGCCATCTTCTCTGTCTTCGCCTCGACGCTGTCCGTCAACTCGGCTCCTTGATCACAGGGAAGGACGTCCGGGCGGTGGGGTTCCACGACACGTCGGAGATATGTCAGAGCGCGTCCGGACCGCGCTCGCCGGTCCGTACCCGCACCGCGGTGTCGACGGGGACGCTCCACACCTTGCCGTCCCCGATCTTGCCGGTGCGGGCCGACTTGACCACGACCTCGATGAGGTCGTCGGCGTCGTCGTCCTCGACCAGCACCTCGATACGGACCTTGGGCACCAGGTCGATGGTGTACTCGGCGCCCCGGTAGACCTCGGTGTGGCCGCGCTGGCGGCCGTAGCCGCTGGCCTCGGTGACGGTCAGGCCGTGCACCCCGAAGGCCTGCAGGGCTTCCTTGATCTCGTCCAGCCGGTGGGGCTTGACGACCGCGGTGATGAGCTTCACGCGTCCACCTTCTTGTTCTGCGGCGCGCCCGCGCCGGTCCCGTCCTGGATGGAGGCCACCGTAGACCGCCCCACATGCGCGCCTCCGACGGCGCTGAAGTCGTAGGCCGTCTCGGCGTGGTAGGCCTGGTCGAGGCCGCCGACCTCTTCGTCCTCACTGGCCCGCAGGCCGATGGTGACGTCGATCGCCTTGGCGAGGATCCAGGAGACGACGAATGAGTAGATCAGGACCGTGAAGGCGCCGAGCGCCTGCCTTCCCAGCTGGTCCAGGCCGCCGACGCCGTCGGTGGCGAGGAGGCCGACCAGGAGGGTGCCCAGGATGCCGCCGACCAGGTGCACGCCGACCACGTCGAGCGAGTCGTCGTAGCCCAGCTTGTACTTCAGGCTGACCGCCCAGGAGCAGACGACGCCCGCGACGAGGCCGATGATGATCGCGCCCCAGGCGTTGACGGCCGCACCGGAGGGGGTGATGGCGACGAGGCCCGCGACGGCGCCGGAGGCCGCGCCCAGCGTGGTGAAGGCGCCGTGCCGGATGCGCTCGTAGGCGAGCCAGCCGAGCATCGCGACGCCGGTGGCGAGCTGGGTGTTGAACGCCATGTTGGCGGCGGTGCCGTTGGCGGCGAGCGCGGAACCGGCGTTGAAACCGAACCAGCCGAACCACAGCAGACCGGAGCCCAGCATCACCAGGGGGAGGTTGTGCGGCCGCATCGGGTCCTTCTTGAAGCCGATGCGCTTGCCGAGGACCAGGGCCACGGCGAGACCGGCCGCGCCCGCGTTGATGTGGACCGCCGTGCCGCCCGCGAAGTCGATGACTTCCTTCTTGAACAGCCAGCCGTCGGCCTGCCAGACCCAGTGGGCGACCGGGAAGTAGACGACGGTGACCCACAGGGTGATGAAGAGCGTCCAGGCGCCGAACTTGACCCGGTCGGCGACCGCGCCGCTGATCAGCGCGGGGGTGATGACCGCGAACATCAGCTGGAAGAAGGCGAAGGCGAGTACCGGGATCGCGTCGGGCTTGGTGCCCCACAGCGACTCGGGGTTGATGCCCTTGAAGCCGATGTGGTCCAGATTGCCCAGCAGCCCGCCGCCGATGTCGTCACCGAAGGTGAGGGAGTAGCCGAACAGCACCCACAGGAGGCTGACGACACCCAGGGCGATGAAGGACATCATCAGCATGTTCAGGGCGCTCTTCACCCGGACCATGCCGCCGTAGAAGAAGGCCAGGCCGGGGGTCATCAGCATCACGAGCGCGGCGCTGATCAATACGAATGCGGTATTTGCGCCATTCAATGTGGACGTCTCCTCGAAATGACGGCCCGTGCGGGCAGAACTCTGTGGGCCGGTTTTCGCCACGAGGTTGGCGCAGCGCCGTTTCAGTCGATGCCGCTCGATGTTTCACGGCAGTGACGAAGGGCGTGGAAGTGTTACGCGCTGATGAACTGGTGCTGGACGGCCGGAGGGCCTGGTTACCGTGTCGCACCCACGGCCGGGCGGCTCAGACGGCGCGGACGGACTCCGCCGTATCCGATGAGTCGGGCAGGTGGTCGGCAAGCCGCTCGCCGAGCTGGACCACCTCGGGGACGCTCCCGAAGTCGCGGATCGCGGTGTCCACGGTCTTGCGCAGCCGGTTGCTGACCCGCTCGGAGCGCACCCGCCGGGCGAGCGGCAGGGCCTTCTCGGCGACCGCCGCGCACTGCTCGGGCTCCTTCTGGAGGAGGTGGACGGTGGCAAGACCGATCAGGTTGAGCGCATACGAACGCTGGTGCCCGCCCTCCTCGGCCGTCTCCTGGCCGAAGAGGTCGACCGCGCGGTGCATCACGGGGTCGGCCAGCTTGGCGTAGGTGGGGCTGCGGCCCGCGACATAGGCGAGGTCGCGGTACGAATGCGCGTTCTCCGCGTTGAGCTCGGCCTCGGAGAAGAAGCCGATCCAGTCCGGGTCCCCGTCGCCCCCGGCGGATTCGGCGAAGGTGTCCTCGGCCATCTTCACGGCGCGGTGGCACTTGCTGGGCTGTCCGATATTGGCGTACGCCCGGGCCTCCATCGCATACAGCATGGCCTGGGTGCGCGGCGTCGCGCTCTCCCGGCTGCCGTACTGGGCGAGGTGGATCAGCTCCAGAGCGTCCTCGGGCCGCCCCACATGGATCATCTGGCGGCTCATGCTGGAGAGGATGTACGAGCCGAGGGGCCGGTCCCCGGACTCCTTGGCCGCGTGCAGGGCGAGGACGAAGTACTTCTGGGCGGTCGGCTGGAGCCCGATGTCGTAGCTCATCCACCCGGCGAGCTCGGCCAGCTCACCCGCGACCTTGAACAGCCGCTTGGAGACCGCCTCGGGGTGCGGCTCCTGCAGCAGGTCCGTCACCTCGTGGAGCTGGCCGACCACCGCCTTGCGGCGCAGCCCGCCGCCGCACTGGGCGTCCCACTTCCGGAACATCACGATGGTCGACTCGAGCAGTTGGAGCTCGGGCTCGGAGAGCCGGGAGATCCGCCGGGAGCGGCCGGCGTCCGGCTGGGTCCGGCCGTCGGACCGGGCGGAGGGCGAGGGGACCAGCCAGCGCTGCATCGGCTCGATGAGGGCCGGGCCCGCCGACAGGGCGAGCGAGGTGCCGAGGAAGCCCCGGCGGGCGAGCATCAGGTCGCTGCGGGAGAATTCGCCGATCAGCGCGACCGTCTCAGGACCGGCCCAGGGCAGGTCCACCCCGGATACGGACGGTGACCGATGGGCGGTGCGCAGCCCCAGGTCCTCGATGCCGACCACACAGCCGAAGCGGTCGGAGAACAGCTCGGAGAGAATCTGCGGAATCGGCTCGCGCGGCTGCTCGCCGTCGAGCCAGCGGCGCACCCGCGAGGTGTCGGTGCTGATGTGGTGGGCGCCCAACTGGCGTGCTCTGCGGTTGACTTGACGCGCGAGCTCGCCCTTGGACCAGCCGCTGCGCACAAACCACGAACCCAACTGCGCGTTGGGACGCTTGTCAGCACTGCCGCCGTTGTCGCCCACTGGAACGCCCCCATCCCACGATTCCGCTCGCACCGCGACCAGAATGCCGTCTGTCACGGTCAGTTGTCCCCGCGATCCGCCGCATCAATCACGGGAGAAGGGGGGTCGTGTACTGAAAGTAATCTTACGATCACGCCTCCGGCGAGGAAGTTCGCTAAAACGCCACCATTCGCCACCCCTTCGAATGAACGCCACTGGCGATTCACACGATTCACTTGACACCGAACGACCAGGAAACAGTGGAAACAGGTGGAGGGGTGCGCACGACGGCGCGCGCCCAGTGTCTCACCACCCCTTTCACCACGCCGCACCACACTGCACTACTCCGTATCACCGCACCGACAGCCGCCGCACCACATCCGGCTACGGAGCGCGAGCGGGCGGCATCACTGCGTCATTCGGCTCGTAACCATCGGCAGGGCGACCCGTTGGAGGGGGCATGGGCTTCACGATCGGCGGCATCCGGGACATGCGGCCAGGCTCGCGGCGGCGCGGCCGTACATCCGAGTGCACGACGGTGGCGGAGTACACCGGCCTGTGGGGATGGGATGTGGTGCCGGGCGCCCGGGCCACCCGTGGCGCGGGCGGCAGCAGAAACGAATGTTCATGTGGCGAGGCCGACTGCGCCGCCCCTGGCGCCCACCCCCTCGCCTTCGCCTCCGCCGTCCCCGCGGGCGCCACCCTCGACGATGCGGCTGCGGCCTGGGAGCAGGTCCCGGGGGCCGCGGTGCTGCTGCCCGTGGGCAAGTCGTTCGACGTCCTGGAGGTCGCCGAGCAGGCGGGCCGGCTCGCCCTGGTCCGGCTGGAGCGCATGGGGCTGCCGCTCGGCCCGGCGACCGCCACACCACACGGGCGCGCCCAGTTCTTCGTCGCCCCGGGCGCCGCCGAACAGCTGCCGCAGCTGCTCTACCGCATGGGCTGGGACGACGCCGACCTGGACCTGCGCTGTCTGGGGCCCGGCGACCACATCACCGCCCCGCCCAGCGACCTCGGCGGGGTCGGCCCGGTCCGCTGGCTGCGCCCGCCCGCGCTCGACACCGCGGGCAACCCGCCCCATGCGCGGCTGCTGCTGGGCACGCTGGCGTACGCGGCCCACCGCGCGGGCGGCTGAACCGGAAACCGGGAACCGGATACCCGCCCCGGAGAAACACCCCGGATACCCGCCCCGAAGAAACGCTTCGGGCGCCCGAGAGGTCCCGGGCGCCCGGAGGGGAGAGGGCGGAGTGGATCAAGGGAATCGGCCAGTCAGTCGCCGATCAGCGCGTCGACGAAGGCCTCCGGCTCGAACGGCGCGAGATCGTCCGCGCCCTCGCCCAGGCCGACCAGCTTGACCGGTACGCCCAGCTCGCGCTGGACCGCGATCACGATGCCGCCCTTGGCGGTGCCGTCCAGCTTGGTGAGCACGATGCCGGTGATGTCCACGACCTCCGCGAAGACCCGCGCCTGCACCAGGCCGTTCTGCCCGGTGGTGGCGTCGAGCACCAGCAGCACCTCGTCCACCGCGCCGTGCTTCTCGACGACCCGCTTGACCTTGCCCAGCTCGTCCATCAGGCCGGTCTTGGTGTGCAGCCGTCCCGCGGTGTCGACGAGTACGACGTCCGCGCCCTCGGTGATGCCCTCCTTGACCGCGTCGAAGGCGACCGACGCCGGGTCGCCGCCCTCGGGGCCCCGGACGGTGCGGGCGCCGACCCGCTCGCCCCAGGTCTGCAGCTGCTCGGCGGCCGCCGCGCGGAAGGTGTCGGCCGCGCCGAGAACCACCGACTTGCCGTCGGCGACCAGCACCCGCGCGAGCTTGCCGGTGGTGGTGGTCTTGCCGGTGCCGTTGACCCCGACGACCATGACGACGCCCGGCTTCTCCTCGCCGTTCACGCCGATGCCGCTCTCGGTGTGCACGACGCGGTCGGCCTCGGTGCCGATCAGCTGGAGCAGTTCCGCGCGCAGCAGGCCGCGCAGCTCCTCGGGGGTACGGGTGCCCAGCACCCTGACCCGCTCGCGCAGCCGCTCCACCAGCTCCTGCGTCGGCGCGACGCCGACGTCGGCGGTCAGCAGAGTGTCCTCGATCTCCTCCCAGGTCTCGTCGTCGAGGTGTTCCCGCGACAGCAGGGTGAGCAGCCCCTTGCCCAGTGTGGTCTGGGAGCGGGAGAGCCGGGCCCGCAGCCGCACCAGCCGGCCGGCGGTCGGCTCGGGCACCTCGATCGCGGGTGCCTCCGGCTGCGCGGGCACAGCGGGCGCGGGGGGCGCCTCGGTGACCGACAGATCCACCTCTTCGATGGTTCTGCGCGGTTCCTCGAGCGTGGTTTCCGCCTCCTCGCCGACCTGCGGCTCGGCGGGCGGCGCGGTGACGGACGGACTGCTCGGCGGGGCCGGGGGCAGCCGCTTCTTCTTACGGCTGCCGATCACGAGCCCGCTGACCGCGGCGAGCGCGATCAGAGCGATGACTACAGCAAGGATGACTTGTTCCATAACGCACCCAGTATCAGCCAACGGGCTGCGGGGAGTCATTCACCTCCCAGCCCGGCCTCGCGGGCCCGGACGATCGCCTGGGCGCGATCGCGGACCTGCAGCTTGGCGAAAATGGAGCCCACGTGGTTACGCACGGTCTTGTCCGTGACCACCAGCCGCTGGGCGATCTGGCGATAGCCGAGCCCGCCGGCCAGCAGTTCCAGGACCTCGCGCTCACGGGCGGTGAGGGTGGGGAACGCCTCCTTGGCCGAGGCGGTGCCGAAGGAGCCGAGCAGGGTGCCGAGACGCTCGGCCATGCGCGGGCTGAAGACCGCGCCGCCGCGCGCCACCGTGTGCAGGGCGCGCAGGATCTCGTCCCGGCCCGCGCCCTTGAGCAGGTAGCCGCGGGCGCCGGCTCGCATGGCCGCCAGCAGGCTGTCGTCGTCCTCGGACATGGTCATGACGACCACTCGGGCCTCGGGGCGGGCGCACAGGATCCGACGTATGGCCTCCGTACCGGATCTGCCGGGCAGCCCGAGGTCCATCACGACCAGATCGGGCTCGGTGCGGTCGGCCTCGGCGACCGCCTCCTCGGCGGACGCCGCCTGCCCGACCACGGTGAACGCGTCGTCCAGGTTGACCGCGGCCGCCAGTCCCTCGCGGAAGAGCGGATGGTCGTCCACGAGCAGTACGTGCCACTGCGGTGCTCCCGCCGCCGCTGTCACCGGCCCGGCCCCTCTTCCCCACGCTCTCCGCCGTGCTGCCGACCGTGTTCCCGGCCTCCTTCGCGGCGCTGCTCTTCCGGTGCGAGGGATACGGCCGCCTCGTGCACGGCGTTCACAGCGTCGCGTTCGGGCTGCTCGGCCTCCCCCGGCCCGGCGAGCGGCAGAATCGCGTGCACCACCGTGCCCGTCGCGGATCCCGTCACCGAGCAGGAGCCGCCGATCTCCTCGGCGCGCTCCGCCACGGAAGCCAGCCCGACGCCGGGCACGGCGCCCCGCCGCAGCCCGCTCCCGTCGTCGATGACCTTGACCTCGAGCGTGTCCGGGCCCGCGGTGAGCTCGATCCGGACCTGCCGGGCCCGTGCGTGCCGCACCGCGTTGGTCAGCGACTCGGCGGAGATCCGGTACGCGGCCGTCTCCACGCCCGGCGACAGCGGCGGCAGCGCGGTGGGGTGGGTGGCCACGGTCACCCGGGGCCCGGCGCCGCCCAGCCGCCGTCCCAGGTCCCGTACCGCCTTGGCCAGGCCGCGCTCGGCCAGGGCGGCAGGGGCAAGCCCCGAGGTGATCCGCCGCACCTCGACCAGGGCCTCGGCGAGGGTTTCTGCGGCCTCGCGCAGCTGGTGGCGGGCCGGATGCCCGGGCGGGCAGGTGGTCTGCGCGATGTCCAGGCGCAGCCGTACGGCGGCGAGCTGCGGGCCGAGGCCGTCGTGGATCTCGCGCCGCAGCCGGCGGCGCTCCTGCTCACGGGCGAGCACCAGCCGCTCCCGCGCCGCCTGGGCCTCCTCGGCCAGGCGCAGCGCGGCGAGCGCCGGGGCCGCCTGGTCGGCGAGCAGGGAGAGCAGTCCGCTGTCCCGTTCGGCGGGGGTGCCGAAGCCGTCCCGGGCGACTTCGAGGCGGCCGACCGTACGGCCGTGATGGCGCAGCACGAACGCCTGGACCGGGCCGGTGAGCGGCGCCCCGGCCGCGGCCAGCCGCCGGGGTCCGGACCGGGTGTCGACGCTGACGGCGGCGCCCGAGACGCCGAGGTCCTCGACGGCGCTGCGGCAGATCTGCTGGGGCACCTCGCCTGGGTGGGGCGCCTGCTGGAGGCGTACGGCCAGGGCGCTGGCCGCCTCGTGGGGGCGGGCGCGCGGCCCGTAGAAGGCGCGCTCGACGCGCAGGGTCAGCCAGCGGGCGGTCGGCCGCAGCGCCCAGCCGAGCAGCAGGGAGCAGCCGACGGCGGTGCTGATCGCCCCGCCGCGCAGGGAGGGCAGTCCGGCCTGGACGGCGACGACCGCGCAGACCACGACGGCTGCGAGGGAGGTGAGGACGAAGGCGCGGGCGAGTCGGTGGCTGGTGACGCGGTCCAGGCGCCATATGCCGGTGCGGGCGACGCCCAGGCAGATCGCGGCCGCCCATACGGCGCTGCCGACGGTGCGCGCGACGATGGTGGGCATGCCCTCGGCCCATTCGGACAGCAGCAGGAACACGCAGGCCGGGTAGGCGGCGGCGAGCAGGGCCCAGTTGCGCCGCTCGGCGCTGCGGGTGACGGCGGCGCGGCAGCACAGCGAGCCCGTCACCACGGCGGCCACGGCGCGCAGCACCCACTCCTCCGCCTTCGCGTAGTGCTCGAGGTGGCCGAAGGCCCACTGACCGAAGTCGGTGGCGAAGAAGGGGTTGCCGGCCGAGCCGACCATCGGCTCGCTGACCAGCCAGAGGGCGGCGTAGCCCAGCCAGTACGCGGAGGCGCCGACGCTCATCGCCCACCACTGCCACCGCCGCTGGGAGCCGCGCGGGAACAGCCACAGCGGCAGCAGCAGGACGGTCAGCGGGCGGCAGGCGATCCCGGCGGCCGAGATCAGCAGCTGGACCACGGCGCCCGCCGAGCCCAGATCGGCCAGTCCCAGCAGGTCGGCGGCTGCCGAGGGCAGCAGCCACAGCGCCCCGGCGACCAGCAGGACGCTGCCGTAGCGGCGGGCGGAGCGCTCGGCCAGCAGGAGCACCCCGACGCCGAGGACCGGGATGCCCACGGCGACGCGGGTGAGCACGGCGGTGCCGCGCGGCTGCGGATAGGACAGGGCCAGCCATTCGTCGTTCACCCGCAGCAGTCCGGCCAGCCACCCGGCGAAGACCACCACGAACAGGGCGGAGACTCCGCCGGCGGCCTGCACGGCGCGGTCCTTGGGCTGGACCGCGCGCCTCATCCCATCCCAGAGCCCTGGGTCGGGGCAGGGGCCGAGGCCGGGCTCGCGGCCGGAGCCGGGGCCGAAGCCAGGTCGGCGGCATGGCTCCTGCCCGTGCCCTTGACCCACAGCGTGATGTAGTTGTCGCTGTGGCCCGGCCGGCATTTGTACTCGCTCCACTTGTGGGCGTCCACCCCGTTCCGGCCCGCCTTGCGGCAGGCGCTGGTGGTGTCGAAGTGCCCGGCCTGCCGCCATGCCGGGGCCGCGGCGGCGGACGCCGCCGGGGCGGCCCCCACGACGGCGCCGGTGAGCAGGGCGAGCGTGGTCAGGACGCGGGTCCGGCGGGTCCGGGATGGGGTCATCTGGCAACCTCCTTGGTTCTCCGGTCCGAGCACTACCCGCGGTGGGGCGGGTGAAGTGTGCGCGGGCCCGGGCCCACCCGAACCGGTGACGGACCCGCACCCGCGTTCCGGCCCTGTTCCGTCGGGCTCACCCGTCACCACACCAGCAGCAGGATGGCGACGGCGATGGCTTCGGCCTCGATATAGGGGACGCCGAACCGCATCAGGGTGAGCATGATCGGCTTGGCCGACCAGATCTCGAGGGTTTCCAGGAAGTAGCCGAGCCGGTGGGCGTAACGGCGGACCATGGCGGTCTCGCGCGGCCCGAGCCGGGTGAGCAGTTTGGCCAGCAGGTCGCCGCCGTGGTGCAGGGCGACGGTCAGCAGCCGCTGCCGGATGAGCTGCGCGTCGGCCGGGGCGGCGCCTGCCGTGCCGAAGAGCGCCGTCTTGGCCGCTTCGAGCTCCGCGGTGTCGCCGGCGGCGTGCCGCACCCGGATGACCAGGTCGTCGATGTCGGGTCCGGTGATAGCCGGTTCCCCCGTCGTGATCGTCACGCGCCCCTCCTTTTTATGTCCGCACGGCGGCTTTGTGTCGGCACGGCGGCGGGAAGTCGAGGCCCGGGGCACCGGGCCTGCCCCTACCGTCAGCCGCCCTGTGTCCCAGGCGCATGAGTCATCCGCCCCGCCCCTGCCCGGAGCGTCGCCAGGCAGCTCCCCTCTCTGTTTATTTGACGGACCGTCAGATAACGTGCCCCTCTCACCCGCCCACCGCTCAGGGACAGAAGGGGGACCTCCGCCATGCCCGTCACGGTCGTACGGCTCAACCTGGTCGATCCCGACGCCACACCCGAATCCCTGTCCCGGCGCTACCGGACGGCCGTCGAGATGGCCGCCTTCGCCGATGAGCAGGGCATCGACACCGTTCAGACCGAGGAGCACCACGGCGCCGCGAACGGCTGGCTGCCCTCCCCGCTGACCTTCGCGGGCGCCGTACTGGGCGCCACCCGGCGGATCGCGGTCACCGTCTCCGCGCTGATCGTCCCGCTCTACGACCCGCTGCGGCTGGCCGAGGACATCGCCGTACTCGACCTGGTGAGCGGCGGGCGCCTGGTCGCGGTGGCGGGCATCGGCTACCGGCCCGAGGAGTACGCGGGGCTCGGCAGGGAGTGGAAGCGGCGCGGCGCGCTCCAGGACGAGGCGCTGGAGACCCTGCTCGCGGCCTGGACCGGCGAGCCCTTCGAGTACCGGGGCCGTACGGTGCGGGTCACCCCGCGCCCGTACACCCGGCCGCATCCGACGCTGCTGGTCGGCGGCAGCTCCAAGGCCGCCGCGCGCCGGGCCGCGCGGCTGGGGCTGCCGTTCTTCCCCAGCGCCCATCTGCCGGAGCTGGAGGCGTACTACCACGCCCGGCGGGCGGAGTACGGGACGCAGGGCTGGTGCGTGATGCCCGCCGCGCGGACGTCCCTGCTGCATGTGGTCGAGAACCCAGAAGAAGCAGAGCGCGCCTGGGCGGAGTTCGGCCCGCATCTGCTGCACGAGGCGCGGATGTACGACTCCTGGCAGTCGGACGGGGCTGTGCACTCCGCCGTCCGCTCCCACGCCGAGGACGTGGCGGCGCTGCGCGACGAGGGCGTGTACCGCATCGTCACGCCCGAGGAGTGCGTGGCGCTGGCCAAGGAGGGCGGCGAGACGGCGAGCATGGTGCTGCATCCGCTGTGCGGCGGGATGCCCGTGGAGGAGGGCTGGCGCTCGCTGCGGCTGTTCGCGGAACGCGTTCTGCCCCGCCTCAAGGAGTGAGGCGGGGCAGAACCCTTGAAAGGTGAGGAGGGGGCTGGCGGGGGCGGGGTTAGCCCATCTCCTCCAACGCCTTGCCCTTGGTCTCCGGCACCCACTTGAGGATGAAGGGGATCGAGAGCGCGGCGAAGACGGTGTACATGATGTACGTCGCCGACAGGTTCCACTCGGACAGGCTCGGGAAGCTGGCGGTGATGGCCCAGTTGGCGATCCACTGCGCGGAGGCGGCGACGCCCAGCGCGGCGGCGCGGATCTTGTTCGGGAACATCTCGCCGAGCAGCACCCAGACCACCACGCCCCAGGAGAGGGCGAAGAAGAGGACGAAGGAGTGGGCCGCGATCAGGGCCAGGACGCCCTGGGCGTGCGGGAGCTTGCCGTCGACCAGGTGCGCCGAGAAGGCCCAGGCCACCAGACCCAGCGAGACCGCCATACCGGCCGAGCCGATCAGCGCGAGCGGCTTGCGGCCGATCTTGTCGACGAAGATCATCGCGATGACGGTGCCGATGATGTTGATGATCGACGTGGTGAACGAGTAGAAGAACGAGCTGCTCGGGTCGACGCCGACGGACTGCCACAGCGTCGAGGAGTAGTAGAACGCCACGTTGATGCCGACGAGCTGCTGGAAGACCGAGAGACCGATACCGATCCAGATCACCGGCAGCAGCCCGAACCGGCCGCCGAGCAGGTCCTTGAAGGTGGACTTGTGCTCGCCGCGCATGGCCTGCTCGATCTCGGCGACGCGCGCGTCGAGGTGGCCGCCCTCGCCCTCGACCTGGGCCAGGACCTCCTTGGCGCGGTCGGCCTTGCCGACGGAGATCAGGAAGCGGGGCGACTCGGGGATGGCGAAGGACAGCAGTCCGTACACCACGGCCGGGACGACCATCACGCCGAGCATCCACTGCCAGGCCTCGATGCCGCCGATCTTGCCGCGCTGGTCGCCGTCGGCGAGGTGGAGGATGCCCCAGTTGACGAGCTGGGACAGGGCGATGCCGACGACGATCGCGGCCTGCTGGAAGGAGGCCAGCCGGCCCCGGTACGCGGGCGGGGCGACCTCGGCTATGTAGGCCGGGCCGATCACGGAGGCCATGCCGATGCCGATACCGCCGAGCACCCGCCATACGGCCAGGTCCCACAGGGCGAAGGGCAGGGCCGAGCCGACGGCGCTGATGGTGAAGAGCACGGCGGCGATCTGCATGACGCGGATCCGGCCGATGCGGTCGGCGACCCGGCCGGCGATGGCGGCGCCGATGGCCGAGCCGATCAGGGCGATGGCCACGACCTGGGCGAGCGCGGCGGAACCGATGTCGTAGCGGCCGCGGATGGCCTCGACCGCTCCGTTGATCACCGAGCTGTCGTAGCCGAAGAGAAAGCCGCCCATCGCGGCGGCGGCGGTGATGAAGATGACACGGCCAAGGGGGGCCGGCCGGGCCTGGTGGCCCGCGGACCCCGGTGCCTGCGCGGTGGTGGTCAACGTGAACTCCTGTGGCCATCCGGCAGCGCTGCCGGACGTGGGGGGCCTTCCAGAGGGGGCTCGGCCGACCGGTCGGCCACCACTTGAAGGTAAAAGCGACGTTGCAGAGACTATGCCTTCAAGTTTCGAAGTCAATGGGATGTGACGCAGCAGTCATCACAGGTGGGTTGGTGGCTCACGGGCGCACTTGATCGAATGACTTCAAGTATTGAAGTGCTTACCGCAGCCTCTGGCTGATGACCTTCGAGACCCCGTCGCCCTGCATGGAGACCCCGTACAGCGCGTCGGCGACCTCCATCGTCCGCTTCTGGTGGGTGATCACGATCAGCTGGGAGCTCTCCTGCAGCTCCTCCATGATCCGGATCAGCCGCTGCAGATTGGTGTCGTCCAGCGCCGCCTCGACCTCGTCCATGACGTAGAACGGGCTCGGCCGCGCCTTGAAGATCGACACCAGCAGCGCCACGGCGGTCAGCGACCGCTCGCCGCCGGACAGCAGCGACAGCCGCTTGACCTTCTTGCCCGGCGGCCTGGCCTCCACGTCCACGCCCGTGGTCAGCATGTTCTCCGGGTCGGTGAGCAGCAACCGGCCCTCGCCGCCCGGGAACAGCCGCGAGAAGACCCCCTCGAACTCGCGCGCCGTGTCCCGGTATGCCTCCGTGAACACCTGTTCGACGCGCTCATCCACCTCCTTGACCACCTGCAGCAGATCCGCCCGCGTCTTCTTCAGGTCCTCCAGCTGCTCGCTCAGGAACTGATGCCGCTCCTCCAGCGCCGCGAACTCCTCCAGCGCCAGCGGGTTGACCTTGCCCAGCTGCTGGTACGCGCGCTCGGCGGCCCTCAGCCGCTTCTCCTGCTGCGCCCTGACGTAACGCACCGGCTGGTTGCGCGGATGCGACCCCGCGGCGGAGCCGCTATTCGATGCAGTCTCGGGCAGCACCTCTCCTTCCGCAGGAAGGAACGGCGGCACCAGTTGGTCCGGGCCGTACTCGGCGATCAGCCCGGCCGGCTCGACGCCCAGCTCCTCCAGCGCCTTCGTCTCCAGCTGCTCGATCCGCAGCCGCTTCTCGGCGCCCAGCACCTCGCCCCGGTGCACCGAGTCGGTCAGCTTGTCCAGCTCGCCCTTGAGCTCACGCCCGTGGTTGCGCTCGGCGACCAGTTCGCGCTCCCGCTCCGCCTTCGCCCGCTCGGCCGCGTCCCGCTCCTGCTCGGCCCGCACCAGCGAGACCTCCACATGCGCCAGCAGCTGCCGGGCGCCCGAGGCCACCGCCGAGGCCATGGTCGCCTCGTGCCGCAGCCGCGCCCGGCGCTGCTCCGCACGCGCCCGCGCCTCGCGCTCGGCGCGCGCGCCCCGGTCGAGCGCGTCCGCCCGCCCCGCGAGCCCCTTGACCCGCTCCTCATGCGTACGGACCTGGAGCCGCGCCTCCATCTCGGTCTGCCGGGCGTTCGCCCCATCGGCCGCCAGCCGATCCCGTACGGAGGTGTCCGGCTCCTCCTCGCCAGGCTCCTCCTCCGCCACGATCAGCCGCTCAGCCAGCTCCTCGGCCTCCTCCGTCGCTCTGGCCAGCGCCTCCTCCGCCTTGGCCGCGGCCGCGGTCATCCGCTCGGCCTCGCCCGCCGCGGCCCGCGCCTGCCCGGCCAGCCGCCCCAGCGACTGGGCGACCTGCGACTTCTCCCGATCGGCCGCGCTACGCCGGGCCGCCAGCTCCTCCACCCGCGCCGCGCACTCGGCCCGCCGCTCCGCCGCCGCCCGCTGCCCGTCGGTCAGCTCCTCGCACCGTACGGCGAGCTCCTTCAGCTCCGCCGCCGCCTCGTCGACCGAGGCCTGCACCTCCAGCAGACTGGGCGCCCCGGCGGAGCCGCCCTGGGCGAAGTGCGCCCCGAGCAGATCGCCCTCCGCGGTCACCGCCGTCAACTCCGGCCGCCGCTCGACCAGTTCCTCGGCGTCCTCCAGCGTCCCGACCACCACGACGTCCCGCAGCAGCCACCGCACCGCCGACAACAGCCCCCCGGGCCCGCTCACGAGCTCCGCCGCACGCGGTGCCCCGAGGTCATCGTCCGGCCCGGCCGTATCTTCGGCCGCCGACGCCGCCCGGCCCTCGTCGGGGACGTACGCGTCCCCGCCCTCGGCCACGGAAACCCCTCCGTGCGCGTCGGAGTCAGCCGCCCAGACCGCCCGGCCCCCGTCGCCGGAGACTGTGCCCCCGGCCGCGTCCGCGTCGGGCCCGTACGCCGTCCCGTCCCCGGGCTCCCCGGGTCTGGCGCCCGGAACCGTGATGCCCGCGTCGGCGGAAGCCCCACCGCCCGCCGGGGAGCCGGTCGTCAGGACGGCCGCCGCCGCGCCGGGCTCGGGCGCTGGCGGTGGCCCCGACGGGCCCGGGCCGAAGTGCGGGTCAATGTCGACCGCCGCGGCGCCGTCCGCGCGCGCCCCCTGGCCGTCCGCGCCGCCTTCGGCGGGGTGCGGCAGGCGTACGGAGCCGAGCTGACCGACCGTCGGGCCGCTGGGCGCGTCCGGCGCCGCGGCCCCGGGCGCGGACGAGGTGCCCGGGACACCCGGACCGCCCAGCGTTGCGCCGGCCCCGGCCGCCGCGCCGTCCGTCGGGTGCTCGCCGGGGCCGCCGTGGCCCGTTCCCGAGCCATTCGTCTCGGCCGGTCCGCCTGCCGCCGGCACCGCGACCCGGGCGTGCCCGGCCGGTGCGGCCGCCGCGGGGGCGCCGAGGAGGAGCGCCGCGCGGCCCGCGTCCTGTTTACGGAGGAGGCGGATGGCCTCCGCCGCGGTCCGGGGGTCCTCGACGGCGATCGCGTCGGCCGCGGCGCCCAAGGCCGCGGCCACGGGGACCTCGAAGCCGGGGGCGACCGTGAGGAGTTCGGCGGCCGGGCCGAGGAGGCCGGTCAGCCGGTCGGCGGAGCCGAGCAGGGCGCCCGTACCGTCCTTGCGGCGCAGGCCCAGGGCCAGCGCGTCATGGCGGGCGGCGGTCGCGGCGCGTTCGCGTTCGGCCGCGGTCAGGGCCTCACGGGCCGCCCGGTGCGCGGTCTCCGCCTCGGACAGCTCCCGTTTGGCGGCCTCATGGCGCTCCGCCAGTTCCGCGTCGCCCGCGTCCAGTCCGTCCACTTCGGCCTGGAGCTGTTCGTACTCCTCCTGCGCGGCGGCCGCCCGCTGCCGCGCCTCGTCGCGGGCGACGGCCAGCCGGTCGATCTCGGCCCGGGCCGAACCCGCCCGGCCCCGGGCGGCGTTCACCTGGCCCTGTAGCCGGGCCAGCCCCTCGCGGCGGTCGGCGATGGCGCGGGCCGCGTCCTTCAGCCGGCGCTCCTCGAGGGCCAGCTCGCGCTCCAGTTCGGCCCGGTGTGTGACGGTGTCGTCCAGCGCCCGGCTCGCCGCCTCCAGCGCGGCCTCCAGCTCCGCCTCCTGCTCGCGGATCCGGGCCGCCTCGCGCTCCATGTCCTCCGGGTCGCGGCCGCGCCGCTCCTCGCCGGGGGCGGAGGTGGCGCTCTTGATCCGGGCGTCGGCCAGACTGATCGTGCCGCGCACCCGCTCGGCGAGCTGCGAGAGCTCGTACCAGGTCTGCTGGGCGTCCCGCAGCCGCGGCGCCAGCTGCCTGACCTGCTCCTCCAGCGCCGCCTCCCGCTGCTGCGCGGTGCGCAGATCGGCCTCGGCACTCTCCTTGCGCTGCTTGAGCGCGGCCTCGTCGGCGATCTCGGTGCGCAGCGCCTCGCGCATGGTCACCAGGTCGTCGGCGAGCAGCCGCAGCCGGGCGTCGCGCAGATCGGCCTGGATGACGGCGGCCCGCCGGGCGACCGCGGCCTGCCGCCCGAGCGGTTTGAGCTGGCGCCGCAGCTCGTCAGTGAGGTCCTGGACCCGGGCGAGGTTGGCCTGCATGGCGTCGAGCTTCCGCAGCGCCTTCTCTTTGCGCTTGCGGTGCTTGAGTACGCCCGCGGCCTCTTCGATGAAGGCGCGGCGCCCGGTCGGGTCGGCGTGCAGGACGGAGTCGAGTTGGCCCTGGCCGACGATGACGTGCATCTCGCGGCCGATGCCGGAGTCGGAGAGCAGCTCCTGGATGTCCAGCAGGCGGCAGGTGTCCCCGTTGATCTGGTATTCGCTGCCGCCGTTGCGGAACATGATCCGCGTAATGGTGACTTCGGCGTATTCGATGGGCAGGGCGCCGTCGGAGTTGTCGATGGTGAGGGAGACCTCGGCGCGGCCGAGCGGGGGCCGGCCGGTCGTCCCGGCGAAGATGACGTCTTCCATCTTTCCGCCGCGCAGCGACTTGGCGCCCTGTTCCCCCATGACCCAGGAAAGCGCGTCCACGACATTGGACTTGCCCGAACCGTTGGGGCCGACGACGCAGGTGATACCCGGCTCGAAGCGGAGCGTCGTGGCGGAGGCGAAGGATTTGAAGCCTCGGAGGGTCAGGCTCTTGAGATGCACGCCTTTGGACTCTACCTCCCGTGTCTCACCCGGCACCGCCCATCGGCCGTGGCGTCACAGGGTCGCCCTTGGCTTCTCTCGGCTTCTCTGAGCTTCTCTCGGTGTTTCTCAGTGTTTCTCGGTTCTTCGCGTTCTCGCGGTTTCTTCTCGGTTTCACCGCTGAGGGGGTGGGGCACATCAGACGGTAAGGGAAGCGCGGCCGGCCGCCGCGGAAACGACGAAGGGACGCCGTCGGCGTCCCTTGCAGATTCTCAAGCGGCTGACGGTGCAGCCCGACCGGCCCGGAAGCCGGGTCAGGCGAGCGCAGGCTCCGCCTGGGGTACGTCGATGCTTTCGAGCAGCGAGTCGCCGTGGTGAGCGGCGGCGGACAGAGCGTCGTTCTCGGCCTGGATCCGAATGAGCTCGGATTCGAGGTCCTGGACGCGCTGCTGAAGCCGTCGCATCTCGGCGAGGACTCGGGGGTCGGAGCCGCCGACGTAACCGAGAAGCGCCTTTGCCATGATGGATGGTCCTCCACACTGAGTGACCGCGACCGAAGCGGTAGTGGGTCGTGAGGGATTTCGCACCCGCGATGCCTGCCGTTACTACCGTGTTGAGTGGCAAACAGTTAAGGTGCGCGGGGCTTCCAGCGTCTCACCAAATGGTTTGAGGGTCAACACGATCACAGGCCGACGGGACCCCTGCGGCCGGGGGCATATCGAGCGGCGAGAAGCGCCGAGCCCGTATCGATCAGGCCGTCGAAGCGAAGGGATCATCCCTTACGCGGCAGCCTTCCACGGACCGGCCGCATTGGCAACCATCAGCCTCTTTCCGCTCACGCGCGGTGTAAAAAGCCCGCCCGGCGCGGGGTCGCGGCGGGCGGGTGCGGCGGGGTGGCTCAGCGGATCTCGAAGGTCTCGTAGCCGCCCTTGGGTGTGTCCCAGATCTCGGTCACACCGTCGACGCGGCCGGGCGTGTCGTCGCTCCGCAGCCAGTCGAGCAACCGTTCGCAGTTCATACGTTCGCCTTCGGCGACGATCTGCACCCGTCCGTCGGACTGATTGGAGGCGAACCCGGCCAGCCCTCCGATGCGCAATGCGTTTGCCCTGGTGAACCAGCGAAAACCGACCCCCTGGACCCGACCGCGGACCCATGCGGTGAGGCGCACTCTCTCGTTCATGGCTGGCACGCTAGCGGAGCAATTTGCTCCCCGGACACCTCAGCCGCCCCCGCGATGGCGTACAGTCCCGGCTCAACGCAGTACTCACTCGTACGAGTGACGCATGTGACCCCGATCTTGCAAGGAAGGCAGGAGATGGGCCGCCATCGACGATCTGCCCTCGGATCCGCGCCGACACCTCCCGCTCCCGGCGCAGGGCGCCACCGAGGAGCCCGCCGAAGCCATCTGGCACCGGTGCGGACCGGATTGCTGAGTGTTTCCGCCGCCGTCGCGGTAGGCGCGGTTGCCATGGCCACCGGGCTGTTGCCGGGAGGTCCGACCCTTAGCGGAAGCAACGACCCGGCCGGAGGCGTGCGCGCCGACGCCCCGCCGGGCTCCGCCCTGGAGACGCAGGGCACCCCCTCGACATCGCCGGTGGACCGCGGTACGACCCCCGCGGACCGTGGCAACGACCGGCCGCAAGCACCGTCCACCACCCCCTCGAAGACCCCGGGCAAGCCCTCCGCCACGCCCTCCACCCCCTCGAAGCAGCCGGGCTCCTCGGACTCCGGCCAGGCGAACGGGAACGGGAACGGAAAGGGCAACGGGAACGGAAACGGGAAGGCGAACGGCAGCGGGAACGGCAAGGGGAACGGAGGTTCGGGCGGCAAGGGCTCCTCGTCGTCCCAGAAGCCCACCACGCCCCCCGGACAGAGCGAGGACCGCAACACCCCGGGGAACCCCGACAAGGCTGCGAAGTCCGCCGCACAGGAGGTCCTGGCGCTGGTCAACCAGGAGCGGTCGAAGGTCGGCTGCGAGCCGGTGACTGCGGACCGGAAACTGTCCCAGCTGGCCCAGGACTTCACCGACGACATGGCCCTGCGGGGCTTCTTCGACCACCTGGACCCGGACGGCGACACCCCCTGGGAGCGGGCGGAGCAGGTCGGCATCCTGAACCTGGGCGGGGAGAACATCGCCCGCGGCCAGCAGGACGCGCAGGCGGTGATGGACTCCTGGATGAACAGCGCCGGCCACCGCGCCAACATCCTCAACTGCACCTACAAGACCCTGGGCGTCGGTGTGAACTTCGGGGACGGGGACGGCCCCTGGTGGACGCAGGACTTCGGCTACTGAGCCGGTCCTGAGCCACCGGCCCACGCCGAGCCACCGGCCCGCACCGGCCCCGCCCCGCCCACCCCCTCGCCCACCGGGTCAGGCGGCGAGGGCGGCGCGCCCCGCGACGACGATCTTCGCGCTCTCGGCGATCCGGCGGCCGAGGTGCTCGGCGGTGGCCACGTCGGCCTTGTGCACCGCCTCCGGGCCCTCGTCCACGTTCGTCTGGGCGGCGGCGCCCAGGAAGACCCCGAGGCGGTTGAGGTCGTTCTCGGAGGCGGCCGAGCTGTTCCAGCCCGGGTGCAGACCGAGGTTCACCCAGTTCATCCCGTGCTGGGCGGCGAGCACGGTGAAGAACTGCAGGGTGTGCACCTTGTCGCCGCTCTTGGACCCCGAGTTGGTGAAGCCGGCCGCGAGCTTGTCCTTCCACGCCTGGGTGAACCAGCGCTGGGAGGACTGCTCGGCGAAGGCGTGGAAGGCGCCGGACGCGGTGCCCATGTAGGTGGGCGAGCCGAAGACGATCGCGTCCGCAGCGTCGAGCAGGCCCCACTGCTCCTCGGTGATCTCATCAACCTTGATCAGGTGAACGGTGGCGCCCTCGGCGGCCGCTCCGGCGCGGACGGCCTCGGCGAGGACGGCGGTGTGCCCGTGGCCGGAGTGGTAGGCGACGGCGATGACGGGGGTGGTCACGGTATGAGCTCCTGAGGTCAGGCGTACGTGCACCGTGGAATGGTTCGTGCACGGTGGAATGTCCGGAACAGAAAAGCACTAACTTTTAGAAAGCGCAACCCGCCGGTGAGCGCTGCGTTCAAGTATGCTCATGACATGGAGAGCGACTGCGCCACGCCGACGAGCACCGAAACGGCAAGCGACGACCTGGCCTTCAACGTGTTCGCCCGCGCCTGCCCCTCCCGCGGCACGCTGGAGCACATCACCGGCAAGTGGGGCGGGCTGACCCTGGGGGCGCTCAAGGAGGGCAGCTTCCGGTTCAACGAGCTGCGCCGCCGGGTCGACGGCGTCAGCGAGAAGATGCTGTCCCAGACGCTGCACGCGCTGGAGCGCGACGGCCTGGTGCACCGCGAGGCGCAGCCGACCAACCCCCCGCGCGTGGACTACGAGCTGACCCCGCTGGGCCACGCCGTCGCCGAGCGGCTGCTGGCGCTGATCGGCTTCGTCGAGGAGCGCATGCCGGAGGTGCTGACCGCCCAGGTGCGCTACGACGAGGAGCGCGGCACCGCGGTACGGGGCGCCGCAGCCGGAAGCGCCGGGGCCGCCGGGCGCGGCGGACGCTGACAGCGCGGGCAGAAGTAGCTGGAGCGGTTCATCCACGGGCGGCGGCGCATCGGTGTGCCGCAGCGGCGGCAGGGCTCGTTCTCCCGGCCGTACGCGTCCAGGGAGCGCTCGAAGTAGCCCGACTCGCCGTTCACATTGACGTAGAGGGAGTCGAAGCTGGTGCCGCCGACCGCCAGCGCGGCGTTCATGACATCGCGCACATGGTCGAGGAGTTCGACGCTGCGCGGGCGGGTGAGGGTGGCCGTCGGCCGGTCGTAGTGCAGCCGGGCGCGCCACAGCGCCTCGTCGGCGTAGATGTTGCCCACCCCGCTGATCAACGACTGGTCGAGCAGCGCCCGCTTGAGGGTGGTGCGGCGGCGGCGCAGCGCGGTGTGGAAGGCGGCCTCGTCGAACGCCGGGTCCAGCGGGTCGCGGGCGATATGCGCGATCGCGGCCGGCAGCCCGTCCGCGGCGCCCTCGACCGTCTCGTGCAGTGAGAGGCCGCCGAAGGTGCGCTGGTCGACGAAGCGCAGTTCGGTGCCGATGGAGTCGTTGAACCGCACCCGGATGCGCAGATGCTTCTCGTCCGCGGCGCCGTGCGGCTGGACGAGCAGCTGGCCGCTCATGCCGAGGTGCGCCAGCACCGACTCGTCGGCGTCCTCCAGCGGCAGCCACAGATACTTGCCGCGGCGACGGGCCACCCCGGCGCGGCGGCCCTTCAGCCGGGCGGCGAAGTCCTCCCCGCCCCCGAGGTGACGGCGCACCGCGCGCGGGTGCAGCACCTGCACCTCGGCGACCGTACGGCCGCTGACCCAGCGCTCCAGGCCACGGCGGACCACCTCGACCTCAGGCAGCTCGGGCAACGGGGGCCTCCTTGGCCGGCGCCCTCGCCCTCCCCACGGCCGGGGCCCGGTCGCGGGGAGGGCGAGGAGGGTTGATCAGTGTGCCGTCGGGGCCGTATCGGCGGCCTCGCCGTCCGAGGCCGCGGCGGTGCCCTCGGCCGTGGCCGCTTCGGCCTTGGCCTTGGCCTCGTCCGCCGCAGCGCGGATCGCGCGCCAGGCGGCCTCCGCCGCCTGCTGCTCGGCTTCCTTCTTGCTGCGGCCGGTGCCGGTGCCGTACGCGACACCACCGACGCGGGCGGCAGCCGTGAAGGTCTTCTCGTGGTCGGGTCCGGTCTCGGAGACCAGATACTCCGGCACCCCAAGGCCTTCGGTGGCGGTCAGCTCCTGGAGGCTGGTCTTCCAGTCCAGGCCCGCGCCCAGGTTCGAGGACCTGTCGATCAGCGGGTCGAAGAGCCGGTGGACCAGCTCCGCGGCGGCGTCCAGCCCCTGGTCGAGGTAGACGGCGCCGATCACCGCCTCGAGGGTGTCGGCGAGGATGGATGCCTTGTCCCGTCCCCCGGTGCCCTCTTCGCCCCGGCCGAGCCGGATGAAGGCGCCGAGGTCGAGGCCGCGCCCCACCTCGGCCAGCGCACGCGAGTTGACCACGGCGGCCCGCAACTTGGCCAGCTGGCCTTCGGGCAGGTCGGGGTGGATACGGTACAGCGTGTCGGTGACCACCAGGCCGAGCACGGAGTCGCCCAGGAACTCCAGACGCTCGTTGGTGGGCAGCCCGCCGTTCTCGTATGCGAAGGAGCGGTGGGTCAGCGCACGCACCAGAAGGGCGGACTCGAGCTGATACCCGAGCCGCCCTTCCAGAATCGTGTGGGACGAGGCCGTGTCCGCCTGGGCCGTTTCTCCCGCTCGCTTGCGGGGAGTCGTGTTGGCGTCCGACATAGAGCCTGTCACCCGCCGATCAGACCTCGAGGACCTGGCGGCGGTTGTAGGTGCCGCAGCTCGGGCACGCGATGTGCTGGAGCTTCGGCTCGTGGCAGCGCTCGCACGCCACCAGGGTGGGGACCGCAGCCTTCCACTGCGACCGGCGGTGGCGCGTGTTGCTGCGCGACATCTTCCGCTTCGGAACAGCCACGGCTACTTCTCCTGTGAGTCATCCCCGCGACCGCGGGGTGCGTTGTCCTTCTCGCCGTCCGAATTGGCCTCGGCGAGTCCCTGCAGCGCCGCCCAACGGATGTCGACGGCATCGTGATGGTGGTCGGGGTCCTCCTCGAGCCGCGCGCCGCATTCGGCGCACAGCCCGGGGCAGTCCTCCCGGCACACCGGCTGCAGCGGCAGTGCCAGCACCACCGCGTCCCGCAGCACGGGTTCGAGGTCGAACAGGTCGCCCTCGAGGAAGAGCGTGTCCTCCTCCTCGGCGTCGTCGCCGGTGTCCGCGTGGCGGCTCCGGTCGTCGGCGTCGGGGTAGGAGTACATCTCCTGGAAGTCCGCTTCGAGCTCCCGCTCCAGCGGCTCCAGACACCTTACGCACTCCCCTGTCAGCGGTGCACGGGCGGTGCCTGTGACAAGCACACCCTCCATGACCGACTCCTGGCGGAGGTCGAGCTCCACGGTCACGCCCTCCCGTACCCCGATGACCTCGATACCGAGATCCTTGGGGGCCGGGACCGAACGGGAGAGCCTTTTGAGCGCACCAGGACGACGGCCCAGCTCGCGCGTGTCGAACACGAGAGGGGCATGGTGGTCGAGGCGGGCGTTCAGGGCTTCCTGCTTTCTACGGCTGCGGCAGGCCACCCGACGCTGATATGACGAAACGGGCAGCCGAGATCGCGGAAGTACGCGCGACCGAACAGCCAGGATACTGGACCGGCCGCCATAGACCCAATCCGCCCCCGGGGCTGTGGATAAGGTCCGGCCGGGCTCAGCGGCCCTGCTCGTACTGACGCAGCTGGTCCAGGTCGATCATGCTGGTGTCGAACAGGCTGGTCTCGTCGAGGGCCGCGGCCGGCAGCTGGGGCTGCTGCTGAGGCTGGTGCGGCTGGTGCGGCTGGTGCGGCTGGTGCTCGAGCTGCTGCTGAGGCTGCTGTGGGGCCTGCTGTTCGGGGGCGTAGCCGCTCGGGTCGTAGCCCTGGGGCTGCTGCTGCCAGCCGTACGCGTCCTGCTGCTGGTAGCCGCCCTGGGCCGCCGCATACGGGTCCTGCTGCTGGACGTAACCCTGCTGCTGGTAGCCGCCCTGGGCCGCCGCGTACGGGTCCTGCTGCTGATATCCGGCCGTGGCCGCGTAGTACGAGGCGTCCGGCGCCGCCTCGGGCCGCGCCGTGGACAGCTGCGCCTGGGACTGGGCGAGATCCGCGAGGAAGTCGTCGTCGCTGGTCTGGTGGCCCAGCGGGGTGGCGGCGTCCTGGGCGGCCAGATGGGCGCCCAGCTCGTCGATCGCCCGGGCCCCGAGCAGCTTCTGCCGGCCCCGGCCGACCGCCTCCAGCGTCTTGCTGAGCACCGCCGAGACCGCGCCGAGCTTGGTGTCCACGTAGTCGTCGGCGCGCTGCTGCAGCATCTGCGGGTCGGCGCTGCGCTCCGGGCCGTCCTCCAACTGCCCCGCCGCCCCGTCCTGCTCCCCGCCCACGGCGCGGCCCAGCATCTTCTCGCGGCCGCGGTCGACGGAGCCGATGGTCTTGGTCAGCACGACCTCGAAGTTGGCCAGTTTGGAGTCGACGTAGTCGTCGGCCTCGGCGCGGATCTCCTCGGCCTCCCTGCGGGCCTCCTCCAGGATCCGGTCGGCCTCCTCCTGGGACTTCCTGGCGACTTCGGTGTCCGAGACCAGCGAACCCCGGTGGGCGTGCGCGGACTGGATGATCCGCTCGGCCTCCTGGCGGGCCTCTTCGACCATCCGCTCACGGCCGCCGATCACGTCCTGCGCCTGGGCGAGGGAGTCGGGGAGAGCGGCGCGCACCTCTTCGAGCATGGCGAGCAGCTCGGCGCGGTTGATCACGCACGAGGCCGACATGGGCATGGACCGGGCGTTGCCGACGGTGTCGACGATCTCGTCGAGCTTCTTCTGCACGTCCACCTTGGGTGCTCGCCACTCTCTCTTGACGGACTTGACGGAACTTGACGGAACTGGAGGGAACTTGACGCAACGAACAGGGCGGCCTGGAACGGCCGGGCACGACTGTACGGCCAGCGGGCCCCGCCCGACACCCGTCGGCCCGGCCGTCAGCGGGTCAGCGCCGGCCGAGCCGCTCGCTCAGGGCATCGAGCACCACCGGGGGCACCAGATGGGAGACGTCCCCGCCCCAGGTCGCGACCTCCTTGACCAGGCTGGAGGAGAGGAAGCTGTAGGTGGGGTTGGTGGGCACGAACAGCGTCTCCACCCCCGAGAGGCCGTTGTTCATCTGGGCCATCTGCAACTCGTAGTCGAAGTCGCTGACCGCCCGCAGCCCCTTGACGATGGCTGGGATCTCGCGCTCCTTGCAGAAGTCCACGAGGAGGCCGTGGAAGGCCTCCACCTGAACGTTTCCGTACTCGGCGGTGACCTGGCGGAGCAGGTCCATCCGCTCGTCCACGGTGAACATGCCCTGTTTGGACTTGTTGATCATCACGGCGACGTAGACGACGTCGTACAGCTTGGACGCACGGGCGATGATGTCGAGGTGCCCATTGGTGACGGGGTCGAAGGACCCCGGACAGACTGCGCGGCGCACTGGTGGTTCCTCGCTCTCGGGTCCGGTCATGACGCGTTGTCGCACGTCGAGGCGGCGCGACCGTACCAAAGCGTGCCCTCGCCGTAGCGACGGGCCCGCAAGCCCTCGAAACCGGCAGGCCACCCGAAATCTCCGCCTCGCGTGCTCCGCTCCACCGTGGCCAGCGCATCGGGCGCAAGCCACCGGTTACCGGCGAGTGTGAGCAGTATCTCCCGCAGCTCCTCGTCGGCGACGGCGTACGGCGGGTCCAGGAACACCACGTCGTACGGGCCGCTCGCGGGGGCCGGTCCGGCGATGGTCTGCTCGGCCCGGCCCGTGCGCAGTTCGGCACCGGGCAGGCCGAGCGCCCGGATGTTCGCCCGGATGGTGCGGGCGGCGCGCGCGTCGGACTCCACCAGCAGCACATGCTCCGCGCCTCGCGAGAGCGCTTCCAGGCCGACCGCGCCCGAGCCGCCGTAGAGATCGAGCACCCTGGCCCCGCGCAGCGAGCCCAGCAGCGACTCCCAGGTGGAGAAGAGACCTTCGCGCGCCCGGTCCGAGGTCGGTCGGGTGCCGTTTCCCGGCGGCACTGCCAGGCGGCGGCCGCCGGCGGCTCCGGCGATCACGCGGGTCATCGGTGAGGCAGTCCTTCGCGGTGGGAGGGGGCAGCGGCGGACCGTACGAGGCCCGCTGCCCTCCACAATATGGCGTCCCGGCCCGTGCTTCCGGCCTCAGGTCCCGCCGGGCTGTCGCCGATCGTCCCTCAGCCCCTGTCTGCAGTTCCTGTCAGCCCTTGTCACCCCTTGTCCAGGTACTCCTCGCGCTCCTCGTCCAGGAACGCGTCCAGCGCCGTACGCAGCTCCGGGTATCCGGCCAGTTCGGGATCGGCCGCGACGATCGCCGCCGCCTCCTCCCGGGCCGCCGCGATGACCTCCTCGTCGTCGATGACCGCGAGCACCCGCAGCGAGGAGCGCGCCCCGGACTGGGCCTGCCCCAGCACATCGCCCTCGCGCCGCTGCTCCAGGTCGATCCGGGACAGCTCGAAGCCGTCCAGCGTGGCCGCGACCGCGCCGAGCCGGGCGCGGGCCGGGCTGCCCTCCGGCATCTCGCTCACCAACAGGCACAGCCCGGCGGCCGAGCCGCGGCCGACGCGGCCGCGCAGCTGGTGCAGCTGCGAGACGCCGAAGCGGTCGGCGTCCATGATCACCATGGCGGTGGCATTGGGGACGTTGACGCCGACCTCGATGACCGTCGTGGCGACCAGGACGTCCACCTCGGCCGCGGCGAAGCGGCGCATCACCTCGTCCTTGGCCTCCGGCTGCATCCGGCCGTGCAGCACCTCCACGCGCAGCTCCCGCAGCGGGCCCTTGGCCAGCTGCTCGGCGATGTCGAGGACCGCGAGCGGCGGCCGCTTCTCGGCCTCGTCCTCGGGGGACTTGGCCGGGGACTTGGCCGGGGACTTGGCAGAAGACTTGCCCGGCGGCTTGGCCGACTTGCGCGCCGCGCCCTTGGGTTCGGCCCCCTCATCCCCGTTGTCCTCGCCCATCTCGTCGCCGATCCGCGGGCACACCACATACGCCTGGTGGCCGGCCGCCACCTCCTCGCGCACCCGCTCCCAGGCCCGCGCCAGGAAGTGCGGCTTGTCCTTCGCGGGCACCACATGGGAGGCGATCGGGGAGCGCCCGGCCGGCAGCTGGTCCAGCACGGAGGTCTCCAGATCGCCGAAGACGGTCATGGCGACGGTCCGCGGGATCGGCGTGGCCGTCATCACCAGCAGATGCGGCGGCTGCTTGCCCTTGGAGCGCAGGGCGTCGCGCTGCTCCACGCCGAAGCGGTGCTGCTCGTCGACCACGACCAGGCCCAGATCGTGGAACTGGACCTTGTCCTCGATCAGCGCATGGGTCCCGACCACGATCCCGGCCTCGCCGGTGACCAGGTCGAGCAGCGCCTGGCGGCGAGCCGCGGCACCCATGGACCCGGTCAACAGCACGATCTTGGTGCCCTGTTCCGAGCCGCCCAGCATGCCGCCCTCGGCCAGATCGCCCATCATCTCGGTGATCGAGCGGTGGTGCTGCTGGGCCAGCACCTCGGTGGGCGCGAGCATCGCGGCCTGTCCCCCGCTGTCCACGACGCCCAGCATCGCGCGCAGCGCGACCATGGTCTTGCCCGAGCCGACTTCGCCCTGCAGCAGCCGGTGCATGGGGTGGTCGGTGGCGAGGTCGGCGAAGATCTCCCGGCTGACGCTCTGCTGGCCCTCGGTGAGGGTGAACGGCAGCCGCTCGTCGAAGGCGTCCAGCAGGCCGCCCTCCGCCGGGGCGCGTGGTACGGCGGGCAGTTGGGCGTCGGCGTGGCGCCGCCGGGCGAGGGCCACCTGGAGCACGAAGGCCTCGTCCCACTTGAGGCGGTCCCGGGCCACCGCGATATCCGTCTTGGTGCGCGGCCGGTGGATCTTCAGCAGCGCCTCGGGAAGCTCGGCAAGACCGCGGCCGAGCCGCAGGCTCTCGGGCAGCGCGTCGACCAGACCGTCCCAGCCGGTGGCCTCCAGGCTGTCGAGCAGCGTCCCGACGGCCTTCTCGATCTTCCAGGACTCCAGCTGGGCGCAGGCGGGGTACAGCGGCCGCAGTTGGTTGGCCCACGCCTCCACGGCCGCCGCGCCGTCGTCCTTGCCGAGCAGTTCGTACGCGGGGTGGGCCAGCTGGCGAATATTGCGGAAGACGCCGACCTTGCCCGCGAACATGCCCCGGCGGCCGGGCAGCAGCTCCTTCTGCGCCGCGAAGACCCCGCGGCCGAAGAAGACCAGCTGGAGGCGGCCGCTGCCGTCGGTGAGGGTGACCTCCAGGCGCTGCTTGGTGCCGCGGTCGAATTTGTGCACGCGGGCGTCGGCGACCTGCGCGACGACCGTCACATGCTCGTCGAGGGGCAGGTCGGACAGCCGGGTCAGCTCGCCGCGCTCGGCGTACCGCCTCGGGTAGTGGTGCAGCAGATCGCCGACCGTGTGCAGGTCGAGGTGGTCGGCCATCACCTTCGCGGTGTTGCCGCCGAGCACTTTCTTCAGAGGTTCATCCAGCGCGGGCACGCTGTCCATTGCACACCACCGCACTGACAAGCGGGGTCACCCCGCCCCAGGATGCGCGGGCCGCGCCGACTTTTCGATCTGTTCGCCGCCTATTCGATGCCTATGATCAGCGGCACGCCCGGCTGGCCGCCGTGGTAGATCACCGTGTCGACCGCGAAGTGCCCGTCCCGTACGTGGCGCTCCAGGTGCTCGGCGACGCCGTCGGGGACGTCCGCGCCGACCACCAGCGTGACCAGTTCGCCGCCCGCGGCCAGCATCCGGTCCAGCACGGTCTCGGCGGTGCCCGCGATACCGTCGCCGATCACCGCCACATCGCCGTCGATCAGCCCGAGCACGTCTCCCGCCTGGCACACCCCGGCCATGGTCCAGGACTGGCGCTCGGCGACGGCCAGTTCGGCGTAGCGGGTGGCGCCCGCGGCGGAGGTCATGGCCACGACGTCCTCGTCGAAGCTGCGGCCCGGCTCGTGCACGGCGAGCGCGGCGAGGCCCTGGACCGGGGAGCGGGTGGGGATGACCGCCACCCGTACGCCCTCGGCACGGGCCTGGGCGGCGGCGGCAGCGGCCGTGTGGCGCAGTTCGGCGTCGTTGGGCAGCAGGACGACCTCCCGGGCGCGGGCCCGGCGTACGGCCTGGGCCAGCTCGCCGGCGGCCAGGCGCTCCCCGGGCCGTGCGGCGACCGTGGTCGCACCGGCCTCGGCGCACAGCGCGGCCAGGCCCTCGCCGGGGACCACCGCGACCACGGCGCGCGCCGCGCGCTCCGCGCGGGCGCCCGGGGGCTCCTGGGCGCCCGGCCGGTCCGGCCGCTGCCCGGTGTCTTCCGTACGGGGGCGGGCGTAGGGCTCGTCGGCGTGGGCCCGGCGGGCGGCGGCCGTGCCGAAGTGGGTGATGCGGACGCGGTGCGGGCGGCCCGCCTCGATACCCGCCTCCACGGCCGCGCCCGCGTCGTCCACATGGACGTGCACATTCCACAGTCCGTCGCCGCCGACGACCACCAGGGAGTCGCCGAGCGCGTCCAGCCGGTCACGGAGCCGGGCTACAGCCGTCTCGTCCGCCTCCAGCAGATAGATCACCTCGAAGGCGGGTCCGCCGCCCGGCCCTTCGCCCACGGAGCCCACGGAGCCGTCGGCGCCAGCCGCGTGCCCGGCGGCCGGGCAGCCGTCGGGGGCCGCGACGGGCCCGGCGGCGGGGGGTCGGCCCGCGGCGGCCGGCGGCCGGCCCGATACGGCCTCGGCGAGCGCGCCGAGGACCACCACCAGGCCGTAGCCGCCCGCGTCCACGACGCCCGCACGGGCGAGCACCCCGAGCTGGCTGGGGGTGGCCTCCAGGGCGGCACGGGCGCCCTCGTACGCGGCGCGGGCCACCGCGGCCGGGCCGCCCTCGGTGCGGGCGGCGGCGTCGGCCGCGGCCCGCGCGACGGTCAGTACGGTGCCCTCGACCGGGTGGGCCACGCCCCGGTAGGCCAGTTCGGCCGCGCGTCGCAGGGCCCGGCGCAGGCCGTCCGCATCGCCGCAATCGCCTGCGGCCCCGCCGTCCGCGAGGACGTCCGCCATGCCGCGCAGCAGCTGCGCCAGGATCGTGCCGGAGTTGCCGCGTGCGCCGATCAGGGCGCCGTGGGCCATGGCGCGCACCGCCTCGGACAGGCTCGGGCCGGCGGCGGGCCCCGGGGCGGCGGCGTGGCCGTCGAAGGCGGCGGTCACGGCCTGGGTGGCGGACTCGACGGTCAGGTAGAGGTTGGTGCCGGTGTCCGCGTCCGCGACCGGGTAGACGTTGATCGCGTCGATCTCCTCGCGGGCCCGGCCGAGCGCGTCCAGCGCCAGACCGCACCAGGTGCGTACCGCATCGGCGTCGAGCGTGTGCGGCACGTACGTCCTCCTCGGGAGGGCAGGGGGCGGGACCGTCATCGCAGGGTAGTCGCCACCCGCGCGCCGGAGGGGCGCGACCCTGTCGAAAGGGAGAGCGCGCGGAGGCCCTGAGGCTGCAATCGATATGCGGCTCCGCCGCGCGAAGGGCAGAGGCTGCGATCGCCACGCGGCGGAGCCGCAGATCGATACAGCCGACTACCGCCGCGTGGTCGACCGTCGACAGGGGCTGAGGCGCCCCTGGGGGCACCTCCCAGCGGTAGCTGGGGGAGAACCGATCTACGACAGCACCGGCCCGGGGGCATGGTAATTTCGGGGTAGCGGATCGGCCGTTGTATGCTGCTCCGGTTGCCCGATGCGAATCGGGCCGTTCCCCTGGTACCGCCGATCGTTCACGATCCCGGCGAGCCGGGGCTCACCGTAAGTGTCTGTCTCCTCGCGCCAGCGGGGTCGACCCGTCTTTGGAGTAACCCGTGGCTGCCAACTGCGACGTCTGCGGCAAGGGGCCGGGCTTCGGCAACAACATCTCGCACTCGCACCGCCGCACCCGCCGTCGTTGGAACCCCAACATCCAGACGGTGCGCGCTGTGGTCGGTCGGACCCCGAAGCGGCTCAACGTCTGCACCTCGTGCATCAAGGCCGGCAAGGTTTCGCGCTGACTTCCCGCGCGTTCGGGGGCGACCCCGAGCGTGTGTCGAGTGCGACCTTTCCGGTTGCCGAGCCGGTCCACCTTCGTGGTGGGCCGGCTTTTCGCATGCCCTGAGTTCCGGGATCAGCGCCACCGCCAGCCGTGATCCACCGGGCCGATTCCCTGGCCCAGCGGGAACCCGGCCGCGATCGCGCCCGTGACGTACTCCTTGGCCGCCGTAACGGCCCGCGGCACGTCCGCCCCCAGCGCCAGATACGAGGCGATGGCGCCGGCGAGGGTGCAGCCCGTGCCGTGCGTATGGCGGTTGTCGTGCCGGGTGGCGCGCAGCCAGTGTTCCTCGGTGCCGTCGGTGAGCAGATCGACCGCGTCGCCGTCCAAGTGGCCGCCCTTGATCAGCGCCCACCGCGGGCCGAATTCCAGGATCGCGTCGGCGGCCCGCCGCAGATCCCGCTCCGCCGCCACTTCCACGCCCGTCAGCTGGGCGACCTCGTCCAGGTTGGGCGTGGCCACCGTCGCGGCCGGCAGCAGCCGCGTACGGACCGTGTCGAGGGCTTCGGTGGCCAGCAGGGCGTCGCCGTGCTTGGAGACCCCGACCGGGTCGACCACGACGGGGGCTGAGACGTCCGCGAGCAGCCCGGCGACGGTCTCGACGAGCTCGGCGGACGCCAGCATCCCGGTTTTGACCGCCTGTACCCCGATATCGTCGACGACGCTGCGGAACTGGGCCCGTACGGCCTCGGCGGGCAGCTCCCACGCGCCGCTCACGCCCAGCGAGTTCTGTGCCGTCACGGCCGTGATCACGCTCATGCCGTGTACGCCGAGGGCCAGCATCGCCTTCAGATCGGCCTGGATACCGGCACCGCCGCCGGAGTCGGATCCGGCGACGGTGAGCACGCGTGGCGGGGCCACGGGTGGGCGTGGCGGGGATACGGGGAGAGTCGCCATGCCGCCGAATCTACTCGGCGATCCACCCGGGGCCGACAGGCGCTTCCAGTCAGCGCTGCCGGCCGGCGCTTCTAGTCGGCGTCCTTGTCCTTGCCGAAGTGGTCCCAGCCCGCGTGCGGCCAGGGCGCGCCGTCCACGGTCACCTGCGGCAGCGCCGAGGGGTTGAGCACTTCGCCGATCACCTTCCAGCGGGCGGGCAGCTTCACATCGGGCGGGAAGGTCGCCACGATGGCGTGGTCCTCGCCCCCGTTGAGCACCCACTGCAGCGGATCGACGCCCACCGCCTGCCCGATGTCGGACATCTGGGACGGGATGTCGATGTCCCCCGAGCGCAGATCGATACGGACCTTGCTGGCCTCCGCGATATGCCCGAGGTCGGCGACCAGTCCGTCGCTGACGTCGGTCATGGCGGTCGCGCCGAGCCCGGCGGCCGCGGGCCCCGCGTGGTACGGCGGTTCCGGCCTGCGGTGTGCCTCGACGAACGCTCGCGGCGAGCGGAAGCCGCGGGAGAGCACCGCGTGGCCGGCCGCCGACCAGCCGAGCCAGCCCGTGACGGCGACCACGTCGCCCGGCTGGGCGCCGGACCGGGTGACCGGTTCGTTGTTGCGCAGGTCCCCCAGGGCGGTGATCGCCACGGTGATGGTCTCGCCGCGCACCACATCGCCGCCCACCACGGCCGCGCCCGCCACCTGGCACTCGTCGCGGATGCCGTCCATCAGCTCGGCGGGCCAGGTCACCGGGAGTTCGGCGGGCACCACCAGGCCGAGCAGCAGCGCGGTCGGCACCGCGCCCATCGCCGCGATGTCCGCGAGGTTCTGGGCGGCGGCCTTGCGGCCGACGTCATAGGCGGTGGACCAGTCGCGGCGGAAGTGCCGTCCCTCCAGCAGTACGTCCGTGCTGGCCACGACCCGGCGGTCCGGCGCGGCCACGACCGCGGCGTCATCGCCGGGCCCCAGCCGCACGGCCGGGGTGGTGGTGAGCCGGGAGGTGAGCTCTCTGATGAGCCCGAACTCCCCCAACTCGCCCACGGTGCCCTTCATCCCATTGCCCCTTCGCACTTGTCGCTCGCTGCCCGCCGCGCCGCGCACGCCGCGCGGGTCTCCCCGCGCCGCTCGGCGACGCGGTACCGTGGCGTCCCTTCTCCCCACATGATCCTCGTAGCCGCCCTGGAGGTTCCGTGGTACAGGCGTACATCCTGATCCAAACCGAGGTCGGCAAGGCGTCGACCGTCGCCGACGTCATCGCCAAGATCCCTGGAGTGATACAGGCAGAGGACGTCACCGGCCCGTACGACGTCATCGTGCGCGCCCAGGCCGAGACGGTCGATGAACTCGGCCGCATGGTGGTCGCGAAAGTCCAGCAAGTGGACGGCATCACGCGGACCCTGACCTGCCCCGTCGTCCATCTGTGACTCCCCGTATGCTCAGCCCGTGAATTCCGCACACCGTAGCCCCACCCGAAGGATCGTCTCCACGTCCGCCGCCGCGGCGCTGCTCGTGCTGTCGGCGGCCGGGTGCTCCTTCATCGGAGGTTCGGACGGCTCGCTCTCGCTCACGGTTCCCAAGCCGCCCGCGGAGATGGCCACGCTGTGCCGGGCGCTGCACAAGGAACTTCCCAAGACCGTGGAGGGGCTGGAGCAGCGCACCCCCAAGCCCGCCTCGGACCTGACCGCCGCCTGGGGCGACCCCGCCATAAAGCTGCGCTGCGGGGTCGCCAAGCCCGCCGTTCTCACGCCCGGTACCGAGCACTACAACCCCTACACGCCCTCGGCCGACATCAACGGCGTGCAGTGGCTTCCCGAGCAGCAGGACGACGGCTATCGCTTCACGACGGTGCTGCGCAAGGCGTACGTCGAGGTGACGGTGCCCGGAAAGTACGCGCCGGAGGTCAACCCGCTTGTCGATCTGGCGAACGCCGTCAAGAAGACCGTGCCCGAGGGCGTGGTCTGAGCCCCGGGCGCGCCGCCCGGGGCCATGGCCCATCAGGGTCGGCCGGCTAGCGCAGCCCCGTCGGGCGGCGCAGGGCGGCCTGGATGAGCCGGTCCACCAGTTCGGGGTAGCTGACCCCGCTCTCCTGCCACATCCGCGGGTACATCGAGATGGGCGTGAAGCCGGGCATGGTGTTGATCTCGTTGATCACGAATTCGCCGCTGTCCAGCAGGAAGAAGTCCGCGCGGACCAGGCCCTCGCAGGACGTCGCCTCGAACGCCCGCACCGCCAGCTCCCGCACCCGCTCGGTCTGCTCCTCGGTGAGCGGCGCGGGCACCACACCGTCCGCCGAGTCGATGTACTTCGCCTCGAAGTCGTAGAAGTCGTGGGTGGAGACCGGCGGGATCTCGGCGGGCACGCTGGCCCGCGGGCCGTCCTCGAACTCCAGCACCCCGCATTCGATCTCGCGGCCGCGCAGCAGCGCCTCGACGACGATCTTCGGGTCGTGGCGCCGCGCCTCCTCGATCGCCTCCTCCAGGCCGGAGATGTCGTCGACCTTGGAGATGCCGATGGACGAGCCCGCGCGCGCGGGCTTCACGAAGACCGGCCAGCCGTGCTCGCCGGCGAAATCGACGATCTTCTTCCGGGCGGCGGCCGGGTCCTGGTCCCATTCGCGGGGGCGGATCACCTCGTACGGGCCGACCGGCAGCCCGAAGGAGACGAACACCCGCTTCATGTACTCCTTGTCCATGCCGACGGCCGAGGCGAGCACGCCCGCGCCCACATAGGGCACGCCGGACAGTTCGAGCAGCCCCTGAAGGGTGCCGTCCTCGCCATAGGGGCCGTGCAGCATGGGGAAGACCACGTCGACCTCGCCGAGCGCCTTGGGCACCGCGCCCGGCTCGGCGTAGACGACCTCGCGGTTGCCCTGGTCGACAGGGAGCAGGACCGAGCCCTCAGCGGACTCGGCAAGGCCCTCGACGCTGGGCAGCTGCCGGCCCTCGATGGCCATCCGGTCGGGCTCGTCGGCGGTCAGCGCCCAACGCCCGTCCCCTGTGATCCCGATCGGCAGCACGTCGTACTTCTCGCGGTCGATGGCGCGCAGCACCGCGCCTGCGGTGACCACCGAGATGGTGTGCTCGGAGCTGCGGCCGCCGAAGACGACGGCGACGCGCAGCTTCCGCGGCTCCCCTCCGGAGGGGGGCGGGACAGGGCTGGGGGCGGGGCTCTGGCTGCTCATAACGCGTTGAGGTTACCTTGCGGTCCGACGCCCGTCAGTGCCGCTCGGGCTTGGCGCTGCGCGACATCAGCTCTTTCAGCGCCACCAGGGGCGGTTTGCCGTCGTGGACGATGCTCACCACCGTCTCGGTGATCGGCATGTCGACGTCGTGCCGCCGGGCGAGATCGAGCACGGACTCACACGACTTGACGCCCTCCGCGGTCTGCTTGGTGGCCGCGATGGTCTCTTCCAGGGTCATCCCCCGGCCGAGGTTGGTGCCGAAGGTGTGGTTGCGGGACAGCGGCGAGGAGCAGGTGGCGACCAGGTCGCCCATGCCCGCCAGGCCCGCGAAGGTGTGCGCGTCGGCGCCCATGGCCAGCCCGAGCCGGGTCGTTTCGGCCAGGCCCCGGGTGATCAGCGACGCCTTGGTGTTGTCGCCGAGCCCCATGCCGTCGGCGATGCCCACGGCGAGCGCGATGACGTTCTTGACCGCGCCGCCGAGCTCGCAGCCGACCACGTCGGTGTTGGTGTACGGGCGGAAGTACGGGGTGTGGCAGGCGGCCTGGAGGCGGCGCGCCACGTCCTCGTCACGGCAGGCGACGACCGAGGCGGCGGGCTGACGGGCGGCGATCTCCTTGGCCAGGTTGGGCCCGGTGAGCACGGCGACCCGCTCCGGGGACGCCTTGGCGACGTCCTCGATCACCTCGCTCATCCGCTTGGCGGTGCCCAGTTCCACGCCCTTCATCAGGGAGACGAGCACGGTATCGGCGGGCAGCAGCGGCGCCCACTCGGCGAGGTTGCCGCGCAGCGTCTGGGAGGGCACGGCGAGCACGGCGAACTCGGCGCCGCGGGCCGCCTCGGCCGGGTCGGTGGTGGCCCGCACCGACTGCGGGAGCTCGATCCCCGGCAGATAGTCGGGGTTGGTGCGGGTGGTGTTGATGGCCTCTACGGGGCCGGTCCTGCGGCCCCACAGCGTCACCTCGCAGCCCGCGTCGGCGAGCACCATCGCGTAGGCGGTGCCCCAGGAGCCGGTGCCGTAGACGGCGCAGCGCGTCACTTGCTCTCCTCATCGGCCGCGGGAGGTTCCCCGGCGGCGCGGGACGTGCCGGACCGGTACTCGTAGCGCTCGGTGGGCGCGGGCTCCCCGCGCACCTCGGAGAGGAGTTCGGCGACCGCGGCCATGATGTCGTCGGTGGCCGCCCGCAGCACCTCGGCGGTGGCCTCCTTGCCGTAGTACGCGGACAGGTCCACGGGCGGGCCCGCGTGCACCGTGAGCGTCTTGCGGGGGAAGAACCGGGGCTTCTTGGTATACGGCGGCAGCGCCTCGTTGGCGCCCCACTGCGCGACGGGGATCACCGGCGCCTTGGTGAGCAGCGCGACGCGCGCCGCGCCGGTCTTGCCGCGCATGGGCCACAGCGCGGGGTCGCGGGTGAGGGTGCCCTCAGGGTAGAAGGCCACGCATTCGCCTCTGTTGACCGCGTCCACGGCGGCCCGGAAGGCGTTGGCCGCGTTGGTGGACTCCCGGTAGACCGGGATCTGGGAGGTCCCGCGCAGGAAGGCGCCGACGAAGCCGCCCTTGAAGACGCCGGCCTTGATGAGGAAGCGCGGCATACGCCCGGTGTTGTACTGGAAGTGGGCGTACGAGAAGGGATCGAGATGTGAGTTGTGGTTGATGGCGGTGATAAATCCGCCCTGGGCGGGAATGTGCTCCATTCCGCGCCAGTCCCGCTTGAAGAGGACCACGAGCGGCGGTTTCACCAGGACCGCCGCCATGCGGTACCAGAAGCCGATTCTGCGGCCGGACACTCGGAACATCCTCCTCTTGGACCCGCTGACCTGCTGGCTTTGCTGCCTGCTTTGCTGCCGTCCGGGCAGCCGCACAAGTGTCGCTCCAGGTACCCGGTCTGTCGAGGACACCGTAACCCCGCACCTGCCCGGCGCCTCAGGCAGCAGGCGAGAATGAGGCCCGTGGGAAGCGATGGAGCCCGTGTGGCGTGGACGCTGGTGGTGCCGCTGAAGCCCCTGTCGCGGGCCAAGAGCAGGCTGGCCGACGCCGCGGGGGACGATCTGCGGCCGGGGCTCGCCCTGGCGTTCGCGCAGGACACGGTGGGTGCGGCGCTGGCGTGCCGGGCCGTGCGGGGCGTGACGGTCGTCACGGACGACCCCCTCGCGGCGCGGGAGCTGTCGGCCCTCGGCGCCCGGATCCTCCCGGACCCGCCGGGCGGCGGTCTGAACGCGGCACTCGCGCAGGGCGCCCTGGCCGTACGGCAGCAGCTCCCTACGGCCGCTGTGGCGGCCCTGAACGCCGATCTCCCGGCCCTGCGGCCGACGGAGCTCGAGCAGGTGCTCGAGGCCGCCTCGGCCTTTCCACGGGCGTTTCTGGCGGATGCGGCGGGAGTGGGCACGACGCTGCTGGCCGCCGCGCCCGGCGTGGAGCTGTCCCCCGCGTTCGGCGGTCCCTCCCGGGCCCGGCACCGGGCGTCGGGGGCGCGGGAGATACGGCTGCGGGGCGTCGATTCGGTACGGCGCGACGTGGACACGGGCGAGGACCTGCGCGCCGCGCTCGCCTTGGGTGTGGGCCCTCATACGCTCCGCCACCCGTTCCCGGGCCTGCCCCAGCCGCCCGTGCCGTCGCCCCAGAACTGAGGCCCGCGCACAGCCGCCTAGGCTGGGCCCATGCAGGCGACCGCGTACACGTACGACCCCGAGACCCGCGCCGGCAGCGTGCTGCTGGACGACGGGACCCCGTTGCCCTTCGACGCGGCGGCCTTCGACGCCGGGGGGCTTCGGCTGCTGCGGCCCGGGCAGCGGGTGCGGATCGAGGTGGAAGGTCTCGAAGGGACTCCCGAGGGGCGCCGCATCGTGCTGGTGACCCTGCAGACCTTCTGAACGCACCGCGGGTGAACGCACCGCGGGCCGGGCCCGTCCAGGGAGCCCGGCCCGACGCGTGAGACCGCCGCTGTAAGCCGCTGACCATCTGGTCAGCGCTTGCGGGCGGTGGTCTTCTTGGCGGTGGTCTTGCGCGCCGGGGCCTTCTTCGCCGGAGCCTTCTTCGCCGCCGCCTTCTTCGCCGTCACCTTCTTGGCCGCGGCCTTCGCGGGAGCCTTCTTCGCCGCCGCCGCCTTCGCGGGAGCCTTCTTGGCCGCCGCCTTCTTCGCGGCGGGGGCCGCCTTCTTCGCCGCGGCCTTCTTGGCCGCCGCCTTCTTCGCCGCCACCTGGAGGCTGCCCTTGGGGGCCTTCTTCACGGCCACCTCGCCGCCTCGCGGGAGCTTCTTCGACCCGCTCACCAGGTCCTTGAACCCCTGACCCGCACGGAAACGGGGCACCGAGGTCTTCTTGACCCGGACCCGCTCCCCGGTCTGCGGGTTGCGGGCGTAGCGGGCCGGACGCTCGACCTTCTCGAACGAGCCGAATCCGGTGACCGAAACTCGCTCCCCGGAGACGACCGCACGGACCATCGCGTCCAGTACCGCGTCGACCGCTTCGGCGGCCTGCTGACGGCCGCCAACCTTGTCGGCAATCGCTTCTACGAGCTGCGCCTTGTTCACGTCTTCCCCTTCGGAGACATTGCCAGAACGAATGTGTTCAAGCTTTTTCGCACGTTAGGCAGATATATACCGCAAATCAAACACGAAACGGGCTAATCACCCTTGTGCCGCAACGCACTCGGATGTCATGGACTTCCGTCGGAGTCGGGATCTTGGGGGAAACGTCCCTCGTCGAGGTCGTTCATCAACCGCTCCAGACGCCTTGCCGCGTCCGCGAGATCGTGTTTCGCCGCAGCCGTGATGACCAGCAGCTTCCGGGACAGCGCCATCCGTACGCCCTCCGGGACTTGCAGTGAGCGCACCCTTGTGTGCGCTTCCTTGAGCCGGTCCGCGACAAGCCCGTAGAGCTCGAGTTGGCCGTCGCGTTCCATGCACTGATTGTGCCATCTGAGGCGAGTTGTCGCTTCAGGGGGCCTCAACATGCCGATGCGCCGCCGGCCCGAGGGCTGGCGACGCATCGTGTCAAACATGCTCTGTACAGGGAAGACCCGGGGGGCTCAGACCTCAACCGTGCTCGGCTTGAAGGTCGGCCGCAGCACCTCGTACGCGGCGATGTCGGCCTCCTGCCGGAGGGTGAGACTGATGTCGTCCAGCCCCTCCAGAAGCCTCCATCGGGCGTTCTCGTCAAGCTCAAAATCAGCCGTGATGCCCTCGGCCCGAACCTGGCGCTCGACCAGGTCCACGGCGACCTCGGCCGACGGGTCGGTCTCGATCAGCTTCCACAGCCGGTCCACGGTCTCCTGCGGCAGCACCACCGTCAGCAGGCCGTTCTTGAGGGAGTTGCCGCGGAAGATATCGGCGAAACGCGAGGAGATCACGGCCTTGAAGCCGTAGTTCTGCAGCGCCCACACCGCGTGCTCCCGCGAGGAGCCGGTGCCGAAGTCGGGCCCGGCGACCAGCACGGTCGCGCCCTTGTGCTCGGGCCGGTTGAGCACGAAGTCCGCGTCCTTGCGCCAGGCCTCGAACAGCCCGTCCTCGAAGCCGTCGCGGGTGACCTTCTTGAGCCAGTGCGCGGGGATGATCTGGTCGGTGTCCACGTTGCTGCGGCGCAGCGGAACGGCCCGGCCGGTGTGCGTGGTGAATGCTTCCATGTCTGCTCAGGCCCCCACGGGAACGGTTGCGTCGGCGTCGGACAGATCGGCGGGCGAGGCCAGATGGCCGAGGACCGCGGTGGCGGCGGCCACCTGCGGGGAGACCAGGTGGGTGCGGCCGCCCTTGCCCTGCCGGCCCTCGAAGTTGCGGTTGGAGGTGGACGCCGACCGCTCACCGGGCGCCAGCTGGTCCGGGTTCATGCCCAGGCACATCGAACAGCCCGCGTGCCGCCACTCGGCGCCGGCCGCGGTGAACACCTTGTCCAGACCCTCCTCCACGGCCTGCAGCGCCACCCGTACGGAGCCGGGGACGACCAGCATCCGCACCCCGTCGGCCACCGAACGGCCCGACAGGATCGAGGCGGCGGAGCGCAGGTCCTCGATGCGGCCGTTGGTGCAGGAGCCGACGAAAACGGTGTCGACCTTGATGTCCCGCAGCGCCTGACCGGCCGTCAGACCCATGTACTCCAGGGCCTTCTCGGCGGCGAACTTCTCGCTGGCGTCCTCGAAGGCGGCGGGGTCGGGGACGGCGGCCGACAGCGGCGCGCCCTGGCCCGGGTTGGTGCCCCAGGTGACGAACGGCGCGAGCTCCGCGGCGTCGATGACCACCTCGCGGTCGAAGACCGCGTCGTCGTCGGTGCGCAGCGTGCGCCAGTACTCCACGGCGGCGTCCCAGTCGGCGCCCTGGGGGGCGTGGGCGCGGCCCTTCAGGTACGCGAAGGTGGTCTCGTCCGGGGCGATCATGCCCGCCCGGGCGCCGGCCTCGATGGACATGTTGCAGACGGTCATCCGGGCTTCCATCGACAGCTTCTCGACGGCGGAGCCCCGGTACTCGATCACATAGCCCTGGCCGCCACCGGTGCCGATCTTCGCGATGATCGCCAGGATCAGGTCCTTGGCGGTGACGTCCTCGGGCAGCTCGCCCTCGACCGTGATCGCCATGGTCTTGAAGGGCGCGAGCGGCAGCGTCTGGGTGGCCAGCACATGCTCGACCTGGCTGGTGCCGATGCCGAACGCGAGCGCGCCGAAGGCTCCATGGGTGGAGGTGTGGCTGTCACCGCAGACGACGGTGGTGCCGGGCTGGGTCAGCCCCAGCTGGGGGCCCACCACGTGGACGACGCCCTGCTCGATGTCGCCGAGCGGGTGCAGCCGCACGCCGAACTCCGCGCAGTTCTTGCGCAGCGTCTCCAACTGGGCCCGGGAGACGGGGTCGGCGATCGGCTTGTCGATGTCCAGGGTGGGGGTGTTGTGGTCCTCGGTCGCGATGGTGAGGTCGGTGCGACGGACCCGGCGGCCGGCCTTGCGGAGGCCGTCGAAGGCCTGCGGGCTGGTCACCTCGTGCAGCAGGTGCAGATCGATGAAGAGGAGGTCGGGCTCGCCTTCGGCGCGCCGGACGACGTGGTCGTCCCAGACCTTCTCCGCGAGTGTCCGTCCCATCGCTTTCCCTCCGGCCGGCAACGTCGCCGGCCCTGCTCGTGTGTACTGCGTGCCCTGGTATGTGGGCCCGCCATTACAGAGTGGCGCGTTGCCTCGTAAAATGAACTTGCGTTTCACAGTGTGAGACGCGAATATCGTTTCATGGACAACTCTAGTGGCGTCGGCGTTCTCGACAAGGCGGCTCTGGTATTGAGCGCTCTGGAGTCCGGTCCGGCCACCCTCGCCGGGCTGGTCGGGGCGACCGGTCTCGCGCGCCCCACGGCGCACCGGCTCGCGGTAGCACTCGAACACCACCGGATGGTGGCCCGTGACATGCAGGGACGCTTCATTCTCGGCCCGCGCCTGGCCGAGCTGGCCGCCTCGGCGGGCGAGGACCGTCTGCTCGCCACCGCGGGCCCGGTGCTCACGCATCTGCGGGACGTGACCGGGGAGAGCGCGCAGCTCTACCGGCGCCAGGGCGATATGCGCATCTGCGTCGCCGCGGCGGAGCGGCTGTCCGGACTGCGGGACACCGTGCCCGTGGGCTCGACCCTGCCCATGAAGGCCGGCTCCGCGGCCCAGATCCTGATGGCCTGGGAGGAGCCGGAGCGGCTGCACCGCGGGCTCCAGGGGGCCCGCTTCACGGCGACCGCGCTGTCGGGCGTACGGCGGCGCGGCTGGGCCCAGTCGATCGGCGAGCGGGAGCCCGGCGTGGCCTCGGTCTCCGCGCCCGTACGAGGCCCCTCCAACCGCGTCGTCGCGGCGGTCTCGGTGTCCGGCCCGATCGAGCGGCTGACCCGGCACCCGGGGCGGATGCACGCCCAGGCGGTCATCGACGCGGCCGCACGCCTGACGGACGCCCTGCGCCGCGGCGCCTGAAGACCACCAACGGTCATGCGCCCTTCAGGTTCAGCCGGTCGGCCGCCCGGTCGCCGCGTCGGCCGACCGGGATGACACCGAGCGCCTTGGCCAGGCCGAACTCCGGCATGTTGATGTAGACGGACTCGTGCGCACCGGCCGGGACGACGAAGGTCTCGTGCCAGAAGCCGACCTTGCCCCGGCCCTCCCGCAGCCGCCGGTTGAACGCGGCCCAGGCCGGCCGGTGCTCCTTGTCCTGGTCCACGGCGTACGCCAGCAGCTTCTCGTGCGACTCCCAGTACTGGACCAGGTAGATCACCCGGGGCGGGCCGAACAGCAGGTGGTAGCCCATCATGCCGCTCTCCTTGTCCCGCGACAGCTCGCGCAGCATTCGCGGCATCGACCGGAACACCGGCCACCAGCTGCGCAGCGCCCGGAGGCGGTTGATCCGCATGCCGATCATGAACACGGTCACCCCGCCCTCGGCTTCGGCGGTCATGCGCCCGGCTATCGGCTTGGCACCCATGGTGATCCCCTCATCCCTCGTCAGGCGATAGTCTTGGATAGTGTCGCTACCCAATGATTGGATAGTGCCACTCTCCAACCAGGAAGGCAAGTGGATGCGTCTCAAGGAGTTGAGCGAGCGCAGCGGGGTGTCCACCGCGACGATCAAGTACTACCTGCGCGAGCGGCTGCTGCCGCCGGGCGAGCGCGTCAGCGCCACCCAGGCCGAGTACGGCGAGGAGCATCTGCGCAGACTGCGGCTGGTGCGGGCGCTGATCCAGGTGGGCCGGGTGCCGGTGGCCACGGCCCGCGAGGTGCTGGAGACCGCCGAGGACGAGTCGCTGTCCCAGAACACCCGGATGGGGGCCGCGGTCTGGGCACTGCCGCACGGCCCCGAGCCCGCCGAGGACGACCCCGAGACCGAGGATGCCGCCCGCCAGGTCGACGCCCTGCTGGAGCGGCTGGGCTGGACGTACGGCCAGGAGCTCGGCGACACCTCCCCCGCGTACGGGATGCTGGTGGCGGCCATCGCCTCACTGGCCCGGCTCGGCTATCCGCACGAGACCGACCATCTGCTGCTGCACGCCCGCCTGGCCGCCGAACTGGCCGTCGCGGACCTGGATCTGGTCGAGAAGTACGGCGGCTCCCCCACCGAGCGAATCGAGGCGGTCGTCGCGCTGACGGTGCTGTACGAGCCGGTACTGCTGGCCCTGCGGCGGCTCGCCGAGACCGAGGAGTCCGGCCGCCGCTTCGAGGGCTGATTCCGGGCACGAGAAAGCCCCCCGTGAAAAACACGGAGGGCTTTCGGAAATGTACCCCCGACCGGATTCGAACCGGCGCTACCGCCTTGAGAGGGCGGCGTGCTAGGCCGCTACACAACGGGGGCTTGAGTACTGCGCTGGGCTACCAGGACTCGAACCTAGACTAAATGAACCAGAATCACTCGTGCTGCCAATTACACCATAGCCCATGGTATAGACCAGTACCCCCGACCGGATTCGAACCGGCGCTACCGCCTTGAGAGGGCGGCGTGCTAGGCCGCTACACAACGGGGGCCCTAGCGATCTCCGTCTTCGGAAAGACGAAAGAGATCCGTACCCCCGACCGGATTCGAACCGGCGCTACTGCCTTGAGAGGGCAGCGTGCTAGGCCGCTACACAACGGGGGCTTGTTCCTGCTGATCAAGGGATTTCCGGGAGAAACCGAAGAATCCCTTGCTGGGGTACCAGGACTCGAACCTAGACTAAGTGAACCAGAATCACTCGTGCTGCCAATTACACCATACCCCACCAAAACGCCACCCTTTTGGGGGTTTTGTCTGGCTTGCGCCCCGGTCCGGCCTGTCGGCCCGCCCGAGCGGCGCAGGAAGAACATTACCCGATGGTGGACGGGCCACCAAAACGAGTATCGCCGTGCCACAGACGGCAGAGGCGGCCACCGGGACCCGGTGACCGCCCCCGTACACGCATGAAGAGCGCGAGGAGTCGGCTACGCCGTCAGCTTCGCCAGCGCCGCGTCGACACGGGCCAGCGTGCGCTCGCGGCCCAGCACCTCCAGGGACTCGAACAGCGGCAGACCGACCGTGCGGCCGGTGACGGCGACGCGCACCGGCGCCTGGGCCTTGCCCAGCTTGAGGCCGTGCTCCTCACCGGCCGCCAGGACCGCGGCCTTCAGGGTCTCGGCGTCCCACTCGGCCTCGGCGAGCCGGGTACGGACCGAGGCGAGCAGGGCGTCCGCGCCCGGCTTCATCGCCTTCGTCCAGGACGCCTCGTCCTCCACCGGCTCGGCGAGGAAGAGGAAGTCCACGTTCGCGGTGATGTCGGACAGGACCGTCAGCCGGGTCTGGGCCAGCGGGGCCAGCGCCTCGAAGGCGGCCGGGTCGAAGGCATCCGGGGCCCAGGGCGCGAGCGGCGCCTTGAGCCAGGGCCCGCACGCCTCGATGAACGTCTTCACATCCAACTGCCGGATGTGGTCGGCGTTGATCGCCTCGGCCTTCTTGAGGTCGAAGCGCGCCGGGTTGGCGTTCACCTGGGCGATGTCGAACGCGGCGACCAGCTCGTCCATCGAGAACACGTCCCGGTCGGGCGCCAGCGACCAGCCCAGCAGGGAGAGGTAGTTGAGCAGGCCCTCGGGGAGGAAGCCGCGCTCGCGGTAGAGGTTGAGCGAGGCCTGCGGATCGCGCTTGGAGAGCTTCTTGTTGCCCTCGCCCATCACATACGGCAGATGACCGAAGGCGGGCACGGTGCCGCCTCCCACGCCGATCTCGGCGAGGGCGCGGTAGAGCGCGATCTGGCGCGGGGTGGAGGACAGCAGGTCCTCGCCGCGCAGCACATGGGTGATCTCCATCAGCGCGTCGTCAACCGGGTTGACGAGCGTATAGAGGGGGGCGCCGTTGGCCCGCACGATCCCGTAGTCCGTCACGTTCTCCGGCGTGAAGGTGAGCTCGCCGCGCACCAGGTCGGTGAAGGTGATCGGCTCGTCGGGCATCCGGAAGCGCACGATGGACGAGCGGCCCTCGGCCTCGTACGCGGCGCGCTGCTCGGCGGTCAGGGTGCGGCACTTGCCGTCGTAGCCGGAGGGCCGGCCGGCCTTGCGGGCCTCCTCGCGGCGCTCCTCCAGCTCCTCGGCGGTGCAGTAGCAGCGGTACGCGTGACCGCTCTCCTGCAGCCGCTCCGCGACGTCGCGGTAGAGGTCCATGCGCTGCGACTGGCGGTACGGGGCGTGCGGGCCGCCGACCTCGGGGCCCTCGTCCCAGTCGAGGCCCAGCCAGCGCATCGCGTCCAGGAGCTGCTGGTACGACTCCTCGGAGTCGCGCGCGGCGTCGGTGTCCTCGATACGGAAGACCAGGGTGCCGCCGTGGTGCCGGGCGAAGGCCCAGTTGAACAGGGCGGTGCGGACCAGGCCGACATGAGGGTTGCCGGTCGGCGAGGGACAGAAACGTACCCGCACGGGAGCGGAGGGGGTTGCGCTAGCCACGCTTGATCACCTTGTTGGTGAGAGTGCCGATGCCTTCGATGGTGACGGCGACCTCGTCGCCGACGCTGAGCGGTCCGACGCCCGCCGGGGTGCCGGTGAGGACGACGTCGCCGGGGAGCAGCGTCATCGCCTCGGTGATGTGCACGATCAGGTCCTCGATCGGGCGCACCATCTCACTCGTGCGGCCCAGCTGGCGCTGTTGGCCGTTGACGGTGCAGCCGATGCCCAGGCCCGCGCTGATGTCGGCGGGGTCGATGCCGGTCTCCACCCAGGGGCCGAGCGGGCAGGAGGTGTCGAAGCCCTTGGCCCGGGCCCACTGCTTCTCGCGCTTCTGGACATCGCGCGCGGTGATGTCGTTGGCGCAGGTGTAGCCGAGGATCACGTCCTTGACGCGCTCCCTGGGCACCTCCTTGCACATCCGGCCGATGACCACGGCCAGCTCGGCCTCGTGGTGCACCTCCTGGGAGAAGGAGGGGTAGACGATCGGGTCGCCGGGGCCGACCACGGAGGTGGACGGCTTGAAGAAGGCGACCGGGACGTCGGGGACCTCATTGCCCAGTTCGGCGGCGTGCTCGGCGTAATTGCGGCCGATCGCCACGATCTTGTTGGGCAGGACGGGCGGCAGCAGCCGGACCTCGCTCAGCGGGACCGTCCGGCCCGAACGCTCGAATTCGGCGAAGGGGTGGCCTTTGATGATGTCGATCACAGGGCCGTCCTGGGCGGACGGTCCGTCCTCGACCACGCCGAAGGCGACGTTGCCGTCGATGGAGAACCTGGCAATGCGCACGGGAAGCTGCTGCCTCTTCACTGGACTCGCTGGAGACTGACGCTCCAGGCTATCGCTCCGCGCCCCGCGCGCCGCTGCCCATTTTGTCGGTCTCGCCCGCGACGCGGTTCTCCGCTGCCCGCGGGCCCCCGGCTCAGCTGTTGGGCACCTTGGTCAGGATGGTGCGCTTGGGGTTGGCGGTCTGCGTCGGGAGTTCGACGGGGTGCTCCGGGCGCTCCTCGGCCGCGATCTGCAGTTCCTCGGCGTCCTTCAGATGCGCCAGAGTGGTGCGCCGCGGGTTGGCTATGGTGCGGAACATCATCGTCGTCTTCACGTGAGTCATGCCTCGTGTTGTTGTCGTTTTGACCGGCTGTGTAAAGCGTCAGGCTAGAGGCCCCTTTGCCCACCGTTCCGGGAAAGAAGTCGCGATCGGCTTGTGAGTTTCCTCACGACTCCTCGGGCAAATGCCGCATTAAAGGCACTCACCCCAAGCTCTCGAAACGGATAATTCCGCCCCGAAGCTGACGTTCCGATCTTGATCATCGCCACCCGGACACGCGCTGTTTGCGGGTAACTCGCAGGAAAAAGTCCGTTATCACCGAGATGACTTTCTACGTCCGGTAATAAATCCCGTACTGAGCGTCACAACCATCACAGCATTTTCACTTGCCCTTGTTGCAGCATCCGGCACTGTGCTGGAATTCCCGGGACCGCCGCAGACACAGCCGGCGCGCAGGGGGTGCCAGGAGAAGGAGACGCCGAGCGGCGGTGGCTCCTCTTCTCGACTACGGAAGGATGCGCGTCGGTCACTCACGACCGCCAGGGGGGCCTGACCGTCCCCCATGACTCGACACCGCTTCACCGGATATCCGGTGAAGCGCCTGGTCCAGAGGTTGCGACACTAGTGCAGGGACGTTTCAAGAGGGAAGGTAAGGGGTCTCCCCAGGCCCTCCAGGGCCGAGGGGATGGCTCGGCGGACCCGGGGCCGCGCGGTGAGACCGACCGCGGCTCCTCACCCCCGCGCGCCCAAGTCACGGGACGGGCCCCGGCCGACCACCAGGGTCCGGAGTCCGCTACACAGACCGGCGGTGCCGCACCGGCCGCCCAGCCCAAGTCGAAGAGCCCCAGCGGACCTGGTAACAGGCTCGCCCTGCGCAACTGGCGCATCAGCACCCGGCTGGTCTCGCTGCTGGCACTCCCCGTGGTCGCCGCGACCACCCTGGGCGCGCTGCGGATCAACAGCTCGCTGGACAACATCGAGCAGCTCGACCGCATGAAGCTGCTGACCGAGATGACCCAGCAGGCCACTCAGCTGGCGAACGCACTCCAGGAGGAGCGCGACAAGTCGGCGGCGCCGCTGGCGGGCAAGGCCAACGCCAAGGACGACCGTGTCGTCGCGACCCGCGAGAAGACCGACCGCGAGGTGGCGGCGTTCAACCGGGCCACCCAGGACCTCGATCCCGGGGACAAGGCGCTGGCGGGCGTGCAGTCCACGCTCGTGGACATCAGCAAACAGCTCGGCAATATCAGCCAGATCCGCGACTCCGCCTATCAGGACGATCAGTACTACTCGCTGACCGCCCAGGACTACAACGAACTGATCGACTCACTGCTGCTGCTGTCCCAGGACATGGCCCAGGCCACCAGCAACAGCGACATGATCAACAATACCCGTGCGCTGGCCACCTTCTCCTCCGCCAAGGAGTACGCCTCGATCCAGCGCGCGCTCATCAGCGCCGCGCTCGCCGACCCCAAGGGCCCCGAGTTCTCCGCCAACGACCGCCGCTTCGCCAGGACCGCGGTCGACAAGGAGGAGGAGGCGCTGCGGCGGTTCAACCAGATCCGCGACGGCGACTCCGAGGATCTGCTGGAGCCGTTGGACAGCCGCGCGGACATCAAGTCGGCGACCCTGTACGCCGACCGCGCGGTACGCGACCCCCGAGGGCTCCAGGCCGAGAAGCGCTCCGCCATCGACTGGTACGACCAGGACTCCATCAAGATCGATGAGATGGCCCGGATCGAACAGACGCTGCTGGGCGAGATGAAGCAGAAGGCACGCGATCTACGCGCGGAAGCCCAGCAGGACGCGATCCTCAACGGCGCCCTGATCCTGCTCGTCCTCGGCGTCACGCTGGTCGGCGCGTTCGTCGTCGCCCGGTCCATGGTCCGCTCGCTGCGCCGGCTGCAGGACACCGCCCAGGAAGTCGCCCAGAAGCGGCTGCCGGAGCTGGTCAAGCAGCTGTCCGAGTCCGACCCGCAGGACGTGGACATCTCCGTCGAGTCCGTCGGCGTGCACAGCCGGGACGAGATCGGCAAGGTGGCCACGGCCTTCGACGACGTGCACCGCGAGGCGGTCCGACTGGCCGCCGAGCAGGCGCTGCTGCGGGGCAACGTCAACGCGATGTTCACCAACCTCTCGCGTCGCAGCCAGGGCCTCATCCAGCGCCAGCTCTCGCTGATCTCCGAGCTGGAGAGCCGCGAGGCCGACCCGGACCAGTTGTCCTCGCTCTTCAAGCTGGACCACCTCGCGACCCGTATGCGCCGTAACGGCGAGAACCTGCTGGTCCTCGCGGGCGAGGAGCCCGGCCGCCGGTGGACCCGACCGGTCCCGCTGGTCGACGTGTTGCGCGCGGCGGCGTCCGAGGTGGAGCAGTACGAGCGCATCGAGCTCAGCTCCGTGCCCACCAACGAGGTGGCCGGCCGGGTCGTCAACGACCTGGTGCACCTGCTCGCCGAGCTGCTGGAGAACGCCACCTCGTTCTCCTCCCCGCAGACCAAGGTCAAGGTCACCGGTCACGCGCTGCCCGACGGCCGGGTGCTGGTCGAGATCCACGACACCGGCATCGGGCTCTCCCCCGAGGACCTGGCGGCGATCAACGAGCGGCTGGCCAGCCCGCCCACGGTCGATGTGTCGGTCTCCCGGCGCATGGGCCTGTTCGTGGTCGGCCGGCTGTCGCTGCGCCACGGAATCCGCATCCAGCTGCGGCCGTCCGACTCGGGCGGCACCACGGCGCTGGTCATGCTGCCGGTGGACGTCGCCCACGGCGGCCGCAAGCCGGGCGCTCCGACGCCGGGCAACGCGGGCCAGGGTGGTCCGGGCGGCCCCGGCGGTCCCGGCGGTCCCGGCGCCCCCGGTGGCGGCTCGGCCGGAATGCTGGGCTCCCTGCCGTCGCGGCGGCAGGTCCCCGGCTCCGGTTCGCGGGCCGCGCTGCCCGGCAGCGGACTGCCCACCCGCCCCGTCGGAGCGGGCGCGGGCGCTTCGGGCGCCGCTCCCGCCGGCCCCAACTTGTTCGAGGGCGGCAACAACCGGCCCTCCGGCCAGCGGAACGCCCCGGCGGGCCCGCCCGGAGACTTCGCCGGGCGTCCCCCGCTCCCCTCGCGCGGCGATGCGCGCGGCGACGGCCCGACCGTGGCCCCGCCGACCGGTGCTCCGATGCGCGCGGACTCCGGCGTCGACCAGGGCGGCCGTCCGCAGCTGCCGTCGCGCGGCGCGGCGCCCGAGCTCCCCGGCCCTCAGGAGCCGGGCACCAGCTGGGGTGCGCGCCGGTCGGGCGAGGACGACTGGCCGACCACGCGCGAGGCCATGGACGCGCCCCGCGGGCACGAGGAGAACGACACCACCGGTCCGTTCGCCCGGCCCCAGCTGGGCCAGTCGCCGAGCGTGTTCGAGCCACGGCGCGGCCCCGGTGACACGGGCGAGTTCGCGCTGCCGGGCCAGGGCAACGGCGGCCGCGACCCGCTGGCGAGCCGCGGCCCGGGTGACACCGGCCAGTTCGCCCGGCCCGAGCTGGGCCAGGGTCCCGGCGACACCGGAGAGTTCCCGCAGCCGCAGTTCGGCCGCGGTCCCGGCGACACGGGCGAGTTCCCCCGGCCCCAGTTCGGCCAGGGTCCCGGCGACACCGGCCAGTTCCCCCGGCCCCAGTTCGGCCGCGGTCCCGGCGACACCGGAGAGTTCCCCCAGCCCCGGTTCGGCGAGCCCGCCGGGCAGGGGGGCCGTGGGCCCGGTGACACCTCCGAGTTCGCCCGGCCCGACTTCAACGCCCCGCGGCCGGAGGCCGACACCGGCTCCTACCGCCAGGGCGGCCCGGGCGTCGGGCGCGACCAGAACTCCGGCACCGGGGAGTTCCCGCTGCCGCAGGGCCCGGGTGGCGGCGGCGCCACGGGGCCCGGCTCGCTCCCGCCCGCAGGGCCGGGCGACGGCCGGACGCCGATCTTCGACACCATCGAGTCGAACTGGTTCCGCCCGCAGGACGGCGGAACCCTGGGCGGCGGCCAGCGGCTGACCACTCAGCCGCCGGGATCCGGCCGCCCGGCGTCCGCCGTGCCCCCCACCCCGCCCCGCGACCCGCAACCGACCTCCCGGAACACCGGCGAGGCCGCCGGAGTCGGCGCCGGACCGGGCGCCAACAGCTCCGGTACGAACGGCTCGGGTACGAACAGCTCCGGTACGAACAGCTCCGGTACGAACAGCTCCGGCCTCGGAACCAACGCCTTCGGGGCGTCGGGGACGAGCGGCTTCGGCTCCGGGGCGAACGGCACCGGCCCGGCGTCCAACTGGCGCACCTCGCCGAACGACGACAGCTGGCGCCGCGCCGAGCAGCTTCGCGAGGAGGGGCCCGCGGCGGGCGGTGTGACGTCTTCCGGGTTGCCACGCCGCGTACCGCGCGCGAATCTCGTGGAAGGCGCCGCACAGCAGCAGCAGTCCCGTCCGACCGGACCGCAGGTTTCGCGCGCGCCCGATGACGTGCGCGGGAGGCTGACCAACCTCCGCCGGGGGATCCAGCAGGGCCGCCGGGCCGGAACCGGCCCGAGCGGCAATCACGATCGCGGCGTAGGCCCGACTTACCAGCAGGAGCGTTAGTTGAGCCCGATGAGCCAGGCGGCGCAGAATCTGAACTGGTTGATCACGAATTTCGTGGACAACACCCCCGGGGTGTCGCACACGGTGGTGGTCTCCGCCGACGGACTCCTTCTGGCGATGTCCGAAGGCTTTCCCCGTGACCGAGCCGACCAGCTGGCGGCCGT